>CAMCZJ010000039.1 GCA_945886995.1 Asaia bogorensis | reverse complement strand
AGCGAAGTGCGCGAAGCTGAGGAATTTTTCCATGCCGGGCAGAAGGGTTCTTCCGCCATGCCGCATAAGCGCAACCCGGTGCTGAGTGAAAACCTGACTGGCCTGGCGCGGCTGGTGCGCGGCTATGTGGTGCCGGCCTTGGAAAATGTCGCACTTTGGCATGAACGCGATATCAGCCATTCATCGGTGGAACGCGTCATTGGCCCGGATGCGACGATTGCGCTTGATTTCGCGCTGATGCGCCTGACCGGCATGATGGAAAAGCTCACCATCTATCCGGCGCGGATGCAGGCCAATCTGGAAAGCCTGGGCGGCGTTGTGCATAGCCAAAAGGTGCTGCTGGCGCTGACCCAAGCGGGCATGAGCCGCGAAGACGCCTATGCCACGGTGCAGCGCTGCGCCATGGCAACCTGGCAGGCTTTGGGCAGCGCGGGTGCCAAGGATTTCCGCACTAATTTGCTGGAAGATGCCGGCGTGGCCGCGCTGATGGATGGCGCGGCGCTTGATCGCGCCATGGATCCGGCGCGCGATTTTGGCCATGTGGAGACCATTTTCGCGCGGGTTTTTGGTGGGTAGGGGTTAAAAACGCAAAGGCGTCGCGCGCACCACCAAAGGCAGGCGTCGCACTTCGGCAAGTACCGCTTCCGGCATCGGGCCATCCAGCCCGACTAGGCAGATGGCGTCACCACCAGGCGCCGCGCGGCCCAGATGCAGCGTTCCGATATTGATGCCCGCTTCCGCCAGCGCCGTGCCGAATCGCCCGATGAAGCCCGGTCTATCCTGATTGGTGACGTAGAGCATATGCGGCGCGAAATCAGCCTCCACCGCAATGCCCTTGATGGCGACCAAACGCGGCTTGTTTTCCGCAAGCAAAGTACCCGCGATTGAACGCTGCCCCTGATTGGTGGTAACGGTGATGGTCAGCAGGGTTTGATACTCGCCGCGCCGTTCCATGATGGTTTCCGCGACATCAATGCCGCGTTCCTTCGCCAGCACCGGCGCATTCACCATATTCACCGCACCCATTTGCGGCGTCAGCACACCGGCCAAAGCGGCAGCCGTCAGCGGGCGACGATTAAGCTCCGCCGCATGGCCTTCATATTCAATGCGGATCGCCTTGATTGCATCATCCTGCCCGGCGCTAAGCTGCCCCGCCATGGAACCGAGCAAACGCGCCAATTCCATATAGGGTTTTAACCGCGGCGCTTCTTCCGCGGTCACGCTCGGCATATTGATGGCGTTGGAAACCGCGCCGGTCAGCAGAAAATCCGACATTTGTTCGGCGACCTGCAGCGCCACATTCTCCTGCGCTTCATTCGTCGCCGCGCCCAGATGCGGGGTGCAAACCACGTTTTCCAAGGCGAAAAGTGGGCTGTCTGTCGCGGGTTCAACCTCGAATACATCAAGCGCCGCGCCGGCCAAATGGCCGGATTGCAAAGCCTCCGCCAAGGCAGCCTCATCCACCAGGCCGCCGCGCGCGCAGTTGATCAGCCGCGCGCCCTTTTTCATGCGCGCGATATTCTCGCGTGAGAGGATATTGCGCGTCTGTTCTGTCATGGGCGCATGGAGCGTGATGAAATCGGCACGCGCCAGCAATTCAGGGAGTTCCACTTTCTCCACACCGATTTCAACGGCGCGTTTTTCTGAAAGAAAGGGATCGAAGGCAATCACCTTCATCTTCAGCCCATTGGCGCGATCAGCCACAATGCCGCCGATATTGCCGCAACCAATCAAGCCCAGGGTTTTCGCGAAAAGCTCCACCCCCATGAAGCGGTTCTTTTCCCATTTGCCCGCCTTGGTGGAGGCCGAGGCTTCCGGCAATTGGCGCGCCAAGGCAAACATCATCGCAATGGCGTGTTCGGCGGTGGTAATCGCATTGCCGAAGGGCGTGTTCATCACAACAACGCCGCGCGCGGTGGCGCTGGTGACATCCACATTATCCACGCCAATACCCGCGCGGCCCACCACTTTCAGGCGCGGTGCGACTTCCAGCACTTCCCGCGTCACCTTGGTGGCGGAACGCACCGCGAGGCCATCATACTCACCGATGATGGCGCGGAGTTCCGCCGGCGTCAGGCCGGTTTTGACATCGGCCTCAATGCCACGTTCACGAAAAATCGCGACTGCGGCGGGGCTGAGTTTATCGGAGATCAGAACGCGCGGCATGGTGCTTACGCCCCCGCCATTTCGGCCTGTACGGACGCCAGCGCCCAATCCAACCACGGCAGCAGCGCCTTGATGTCAGCCGTTTCAACCGTGGCACCACCCCAGATGCGGAGCCCCGGCGGCGCATCACGATAGGCGCCGGCATCCAGCGCCACCCCTTCCTTCTCCAACAGGGAAGCGATCTTCTTCGCTGCCGCCGCCTGGGCTTCCGCTGAAAGCGCCGCGAACCAAGGCGCGGTGATGGTCAGGCAGATGGAGGTGCAGGAACGCGTCGCCGCATCCTGCGCCAGAAAGCCATAGCCGCTACCCGCCGCGACCCAATCCGCAATGGCGGCGAGATTGGCTTCGCTCCGCGCAATCAGCCCCTTCAGCCCGCCAATGCTTTCCGCCCAGCGCAGCCCATCCAAAGCATCTTCAACGCACAGCATGGAAGGCGTATTGATGGTCTCACCCTTGAACACGCCTTCGCTCAACTTCCCCCCGCTGGACAGGCGGAAAATCTTCGGCATGGGCCAGGGCGGGGAATAGCTTTCCAAGCGCGCCACGGCGCGCGGCGAAAGCGCCAACATGCCATGCGCGGCCTCGCCCCCCAGCACCTTCTGCCAGGACCAGGTGACCACATCCAGTTTCGCCCAGGGCAAATCCATCGCAAAGGCCGCGCTGGTCGCGTCACAAATCGCGAGCCCTTCACGGTCGGCGCTGATGAAATCCGCATTCTTCAGGCGCACGCCGCTGGTGGTGCCGTTCCAGACAAAAACGACATCGCGCTTGGGATCAACTGCGCCAAGATCAGGCAGCTTGCCATAGGGCGCATCAATCACGCGCGCATCAGCAAGCTTCAATTGCTTCAGCACATCAGTCGCCCAATCCTTGGAGAAGGATTCCCACACCAGCACATCCACCCCGCGTGCGCCGAGCATGGACCAGAGCGCCATCTCAACCGCGCCCGTGTCAGACGCCGGCACAATCCCAAGCCGCCAATCGGCAGGCATGCCCAGGATTGATTTGGAAAGCGTAATAACCTCGGCCAGCTTCGCCTTGGGCGTCGCAGCGCGGTGGCTGCGGCCAAGCAGCGCGCCTTCCAAAGCTGCCAGCGACCAGCCAGGGCGCTTGGCGCAGGGGCCAGAGGAAAAACGGGGATTGGCCGGGCGGATTCCCGGCTTGGTGGCGCTTGCCATGATGTGGCTCCCTTCCAGAAGCGAATGCGCCCCGGTGGGGGGGCGTGGCCCGCGCTTTGGTTACGACTTGGAAGGGGCCGGGATCAAGGGAAAAGCACGAAAAAATGAGGTAGCGCGCCAGGGCGCCATGCGCCATGCTCCCGCACGCAAAAGGGGCGCAATGACCCCAAAGCAAGGGAGATTTCCATGTTTCACCGCCGCCGGCTTTTGACGCTGACTGCGCTTTCACCCCTCGCCGCCCCTGCCATTCTGCGCGGTGCGACAAGTCCAGCCGCAGCGCAGGCACCCTGGCCCAACCGGCAAATCCGCATGGTGATTCCCTGGCCGCCGGGGCAGGCCACAGATGTGGTCGGGCGGCTGGCCGGGCAGCGCCTGACGGAACGCCTGGGCCAGGTGGTGGTGCCGGAAAATCGCCCCGGCGCGGGCGGGCAGATCGGCACGGATCTGGTGGCCAAGGCACCGCCAGATGGCAATGTTATCCTCTCAGCCTCGATCGGGCCCATCACCTTCAGCCCTTTGGTGCAACGCACGCCCTATGATGCTGAACGTGAATTGGCGCCGGTGGTGATTTTCGGGATCGCGCCCTTCATGCTGCTGGTGAAGCCGAATTTCCCGGCGCAGGATCTGCGGAGCTTTATGGCGCTGTTGAAAGCCAATCCAGGGAAATACAGTTTCAATTCATCAGGCATCGGCGGCGCGCAGCATCTGGTTTGCGCGCTATTCCTGGCGAAATCTGGGCTGGATGCGCTGCATGTGCCCTTCCAGGGCAGCGGGCCAGCGCTGGCCGCATTGCTCGGCGGCCAGGTGGATTTCGGGTTTGATACGCCCGCCGCCGCCGGGCGCCTGGTGCGCGATGGGCAGTTGCGGGCGCTTGGTCTCACCACCGGCAAGCCCTCGGCCCAGGTACCGGGCATTCCGCCTGTCGCCGCCGTCGGCGGGCCGGCAGATTATGATGTGGGCGGCTGGAATGGGCTGATGGTGCCGGCGGGCACGCCGCGCCCGATCATTGACCGCATCTATACCGAAATCCGCGACGGCATGGCGGTGCCGGAAGTGCGCCAGCGCTATGAGGCTGTGGGCTTTGATATTGACCCGCTGGGGCCGGAAGCCATGCTCCAACATATGCGGAAGCTTTGGGGTGAATTCGGCCCGCTGATCCGGCAATTGGGGATACGCGCCGAATAGCGCTGAATTAGACCCCCAATTCGCCCAGAATAATCGCCTCAACCTCAGCCCCCGCGGGCAAAGCGGGGGCGAAGGGCGCGCGCAGCACCAGTGCATCGGCGCGCGCGAGCGTTGCTAACATGGAGCTATCCTGCACCGGGAAGGGCCGCACCGTGATGCGCCCTTCGGCATCGGCATCCAGGCTGGCGCGCAGGAAATCGGCGCGGCGGTCATTCTCGGCCAAGGGCGTCGCGGAGATCACGCGCCGGCTTGGCGTTGGCGCACCGGGCAGGCCGGAAAGCCTCGCCAGCGCCGGCAGCAGGAAGATAATGGCGCAAACCAGCGCCGAGACCGGATTGCCCGGCAGCCCCAGCACCGGCACGCGCCCCAACCTGCCCCAGATCAGCGGCTTGCCGGGCCGCATGGCGATTTTCCAGAAGCCAAGCTCAAAACCTTCGCCGCCAAGCGCTTGCTGGATCAGATCATGCTCGCCCACACTGGCGCCGCCAGTTGTCACCAGCAAATCATACCCATGGGCAGAGGCAGCAATATCGGCAATCGCGCTGGCATCATCAGGGGCGATGGGCAGCACGATTGGTTCTCCGCCCCCCGCGCGGATCAGGGCGGCCAAAGCATGGGCGTTGGAGCTGACAATGCCGCCGGGCGGAATGGGGTCTCCGGGGAGTGCGATTTCATCCCCCGTCGCCAGAATGCCGATGCTCGGGCGGCGATGCACGGCAAGCCAAGGGTTGTTGCTGGCCGCCGCAAGCCCGATATCGCGCGCCGTCAGGCGCCGGCCTGCCGCCAGCAGTGTCTCACCTTCGGCGAAATCCAGGCCGCGCTTACGCACCCAGCGTCCAGGTGCGACGCTTTCCTTGACCACAACCTTGCCATCAGCGGCTTCGGCATCTTCCTGCAACAGGATCGCATCCGCCCCTTCGGGCAGGAAGCCGCCGGTGAAAATCCGCACGGCCTGACCAGGCCTGACCGCCCCCGCAAAGGGATGCCCCGCTGGCGCCGCGCCAATCACCGCTAGCCGCGCACCGGCAGCGCCATCCTCGGCCCGCAGCGCATAGCCATCCATGGCGGATACATCGGCGGGCGGCTGTGTGAGCCGGGCAAGCACGGGCCGCGCCAGCACGCGCCCCGCCGCTTCGGGCAACGCGAGTGTCTCGGCGGCGGTTGGGCTGAGTGCGGCCAGGATGCGCGCGCGGGCTTCTTCAACCGGCAGCAAGCCGCCCTTCTCAGCCACCGATGAACTCGCCCGATTTGCCGCCGGCCTTATGGACCAGGCGGATATCTTCAATCCGCATGCCGCGATCGGCGGCCTTTACCATGTCATAGACTGTGAGCGCCGCGATGCTGACGGCGGTCAGCGCTTCCATCTCCACCCCCGTCTTGCCGGTCAGGCTGACGGTGGCTTCAATGATGATGGCGTCATCGCCTTCCGGTTCCAGATCAACCGCGACTTTCGAAATCATCAGCGGATGGCAGAGCGGGATCAAATCCGAAGTGCGCTTGGCTGCCATGATGCCGGCCAGCCGTGCGACCCCGAGCACATCGCCCTTGCCGGCGCGGCCTTCGCGGATCAACGCAAGGGTTTCTGGCGCCATGACAATGCGCCCGCGTGCGGTGGCCGTGCGCGCAGTCTCCGCCTTGGGGGAGACATCCACCATGGCCGCGCGGCCGGCGGCATCAAAATGCGTGAGCCGTGGCGCGCTCAGGACACGTCCACCAATTCGCGCGCGGCGGCGGCAACATCGGCCTGGCGCATCAGATGCTCACCCACCAGGATGCAGCGCGCCCCGGCAGCGGCCATGCGGCGCACATCATCGGGGGTGCGAATGCCGCTTTCGGCGACCGGCAGGCGATCCGCCGGGACCAGCGGGGCAAGCGCTTCGCTGGTCGCCAAATCCGTCTGCAAACTCCGCAGATCACGGTTATTGATACCGATCAGCCGGGTTTCCAGGCCAAGGGCGCGGTCCAATTCCCGCTGGTCATGCACTTCGGCCAGCACGGACATATCCAAGGAACGGGCGATGGCTTCCAATTCGCTGGCTTGCTGATCCGTCAGCGCCGCCATGATCAGCAGGATGCAATCCGCCCCCATGGCGCGGGCTTCAAACACCTGCCAGGGATGGATCATGAAATCCTTGCGCAGCACCGGCAGCGAACAGGCTGACCGGGCGGCTTCCAGATGCTCCACCGCGCCTTGGAACCAGGGCGCATCGGTCAGCACGGAAAGGCAGGCCGCGCCGCCCATCTCATAAGCGCGGGCGAGGGCGGCGGGTTCAAACGGATCACGGATCAAGCCGCCCGAGGGAGAGGCGCGCTTGATTTCGGCAATCAGCCCGGTGCGACCTTCGCCAATGCGTTCACACAGCGCGCCGACAAAGTCACGAAGCGGCGGCGCGGCGGCAGCACGGCGTTCGATTTCCGGCTGCGGGGTGATTTCCATCCGTTCGGCAACTTCGCGCGCCTTATCAGCGAGGATACGGGCAAGGGTGTCAGGGACCGATGCGGCATCGGTCGAGGGCACCGAGATATGGGGTGCATTCATCCAGCAGTGTCCTTGGGGGGGCATGACGCCCGAAGGCGCGCCAATACTCCAAAGGCGGTCCCCTCGTCTATGGCCTTGGCGGCCAAAGCCACCCCGGCCTTGAGGTCAGCGGCTTTGCCGGCCACGATCAAGGAAGCCGCAGCGTTCAAAAGCACGACATCCCGATAGGCGCCAGGGGCGCCGTGCAGCAAGGCTTCCAGCGCGGCGGCGTTTTCCGCAGGATCCCCACCCTTCAAGGCTGAAGCCGGGGCGCGGGCCAGCCCGGCATCTTCCGGGGTCACGGTAAATTCTCGGATAGCGCCATCTTCCAGCGCCACCACCTGGCTTTCGCCGGAAAGTGTCAGTTCATCCAGCCCTTCGCCATGCACCAGCCAGGCGCGTTCCGTGCCGAGTCGGGCCAGTGTCTCGGCCATGGGGCGCAGCCATTGCGGGGCGAAGGCGCCGGTCATTTGGCGCTTGACGCGGGCCGGATTGGCCAGCGGCCCCAGCAGATTGAAAATGGTGCGCGTGCCCAATTCCATGCGCGGCCCGGCGGCGTGGCGCATGGAAGCGTGATGGCGGGGTGCCATCAGAAACACCATGCCGGCATCGCGCAGCACTTCCGGCAATTTTTCCATCGGCACATCCAGCGAAATGCCAAGCGCCGAGATGGCATCAGCCGCACCAGACTTCGACGACAGCGCGCGATTGCCATGCTTGGCCACCGGCACGCCGCACCCCGCCACCACCATGGCGGTGGTAGTGGAAATATTCAGCGTGCCCGCCGCATCCCCCCCGGTGCCAACGATATCCATGGCCCCAGGTGGCGCTTCAATCGCCACCATACGCGCCCGCATGGCGCGCACCGCGCCGGTCATTTCAGCCACGGTTTCGCCGCGCACGCGCATCGCCATCAGCATGCCGGCGATCTGCGCGGGCGTTGCCTCCCCGGCCATGATGATGCCGAAGGCTTCCTCGGCTTCGGCCTCCGTCAGGCGGGCGCCATCAGCCAGCCGTGCCAGGATGGGTTTCAGCGACATGGAATCAGGCCGGGATGGCAGCGCCCTGGGTGGCGCCGGCCAGTTTCAGGAAATTGCGCAACAAATCATGCCCATGGGCTGACGCGATGCTTTCCGGGTGGAATTGCACGCCCCAGACCGGCAATTCCCGATGCGCGAGACCCATGATCAGCCCATCTTCCGTCCAGGCGGTGGGGAGCAGGCATTCCGGCAAGGTTTCACGTTCCACGATCAGCGAATGATAGCGCGTGGCGGCGAAGGGGCTTGGCAGCCCGGCAAAGACATCTGTCCCCCCATGATGCACATCCCAAACCTTGCCATGCACGGGCTCCGGCGCACGAATCACCCGCCCGCCAAAGGCCTGGCCAATCGCCTGATGCCCAAGACATACGCCGAGGAGCGGCAGCTTCACCTCGGCCGCCAGCGAGATCAGCGGCAGGCAAATGCCGGCCTCATTGGGTGTGCAGGGGCCGGGGGAGAGCACCACCGCTTCGGGCTTCATCGCCAGTACCCCTTGCGGGTCTATGGCGTCGTTCCGCCTAACCTCCACCCGCGCGCCAAGATCGCCCAGGAAGTGGAAAAGGTTGAAGGTGAAACTGTCGTAATTGTCGATCAGCAGGATCATGGGCGTGATCCTTGGGCCGAAGGGGCGGAAGAATCAAGCGCTAGCACCAGCCCATCATGCCCGATGACCAAGGGGCCGGCGTAATGGGCGCGGACCGCTTCCAGCCAATGCTGTTCCGTCACCAGCGGGTCATCCGCCGGCACCAAATGATTGAGCGCCAGCAGCCCAATGCCCGCCGCCGTGGCAATGCGCCCAACATCTTCCGCCAAGGTGTGGCTCGCCAAAAGATGCTGCTTCAGCCGTGCCCCATTGCCAACGCGCGCCACCAACCGATCAACGCCCGGCCCATAAATCGCTTCATGCACCAAGATATCCGCACCTTGCGCAAAAGCGGCGAGTGGCGGGAAATGGGTGGTATCGGCAGAAAACACCACAGCGCCAGCGGCATGTTCAACACGCAGCGCAAAACAATCGGTCACTGGCGGATGCGGCACGCGCAGCGCCGCGACCTTCACCCTTTCATCGGTGAATACATCGCCATCGGCATATTCCCGCACCTCCACCATCGCTGCCAAGTCAGGCCGACCTTCATCGGCAATGCGTATGGCGATGTCATACGAAAGTGAGGCCAAAAAACCATGCCAAACCGCGCCCGTGCCGGCGGGGCCATGCACAATGACTTTTTCCTTCAACCCGGCAGTCCAGGCGGTATGGATCAGCGGGCCCAATTCCAACACGTGATCGGAATGCAAATGCGTGATGATGATGCTGCGCAATTCGGGCAAGGCAATGCCGGCTTCAACCAGGCCGCGCGTCACGCCAAGCCCGCAATCAATCACATAAGGATGGCCGCCTATCACCAATAAATGCGCCGTGGGTGAAGGGCCGCCCTTTCTGATGGCCGGGCCACCCTTGGTGCCAAGCAATACAAGGCGATCAGCCTGCCCTGGGCTTTGGTTCATCTCACCAGACCTATTGCTTCATTGGGTTAAAGCTCGGCCACGGACAGCCCTGATGACCAGGTCCATGCTGCCATCCAGCCCCATCATCTGCAACACGGGCCGCAATGCAGAAGGCAAGCGAATACACATCCGGGCTTGCCCTTGATCGTGCAAGGGCCAATGCTCAGCACCACGAAACCAGCAAAGGGCGTATCGCCATGATCCATCGTCGTTCCCTGATGCTTGCCTCGGGCGCCGCGCTCACGGCGCCGCGCCTTGCCACCGGCCAGACCGCCGCGCGCATGCTGCGCTTCATTCCGCAAAGCAACCTGTCCAGCATGGACCCGGTCTGGAGCACCGCTGTCATTGTCCGCAACCACGGGCTGATGGTGTATGATACGCTTTTCGGCTTGGGCGCAGATTTCCGCCCAAAGCATCAAATGCTGGCAGGGCATGAGGTTTCCGCCGATGGCCTGACCTGGGCCATGACGCTGCGCCCTGGGCTGCGCTTTCATGACAATGAACCGGTGCGCGCGAAGGATTGCATTGCTTCCATCATGCGCTGGTCGAAGCGCGATGTGCTTGGCCAAAGGCTTGGCGTGTTGCTGAATGAAATGCGCGCCTTGGATGACAACCGCTTTGAAATTCGCCTGAAGCAGCCTTGGGCGGGCTTGGCTTGGGCGCTTGGCAAGCCATCCGCCAGCATTTGCGCCATTATGCCCGAACGCATCGCGGAAACCGATGCCTTCCAGCAAATCCGTGATTTTACGGGCAGCGGCCCCTTCCGCTTCCGGCAGGATTTGTTCCGCTCGGGCGATGTGGCTGTTTATGATCGCTTCGAAGCCTATCAGACACGCCAGGAAGCATCGGACTTCATGGCGGGCGGCAAGCCCGTTTATTTTGATCGCGTCGAATGGCGCATCATGCCCGATCCTTCCACGGCATCGGCAGCGCTGCAAAACAACGAAGCGGATTGGTGGGAACAGCCACATGCGGATTTGCTGCCGCTACTGCGCCGGCATCGGGATATTGTGGTGGACCGCATCAATAGCGCGGGTAATCTTGGGGTGCTGCGCTTCAATTTCCTCCATCCGCCTTTTGACAATGTCGCGGTACGCCGCGCGCTGCTGCCCGCGATTGATCAGCGCGTTTTCATGGATGCGGCCATCGGCACAGATCAAACACTGTCCCATGTGCCGGCAGGCGTCTTCACACCGGGCACGCCGCTCGCCAATGATGCCGGGCTTGAAGTATTGACCGGCCCGCGCAGCCTGGATGCGGCGCGCGCTGCCCTTGCCGCTTCGGGCTATAAGAATGAACGCGTGGTGATGATGTCGGCCACCGATCTGCCGGTCTTGCAGAATCTGGCTGTGGTGGCCGCGGATGTGATGAAGCGCATCGGCTTCAATGTGGATTTCATTTCCATGGATTGGGGCACGCAAATCCAGCGCCGCACCAATCGCGGCCCGGTGGATCAAGGCGGCTGGAGCGCCTTTTGCACCACCTGGGAAGGCTTGGATGTCTCAGTGCCGGGCAGCCACATGCCCATTCGCGGCAATGGCGCCAATGCCTGGTCCGGCTGGCCCACCATGCCGAAGCTTGAGGAATTGCGCGATGCTTGGTTTGCTGCCCCTGATCTGGCTTCAGAAAAGCGCATCGCGGAAGACATCCAGCGCGTGGTTTGGCAGGAAGTGCCCTTCATTCCGCTTGGCCTAGTGCTGCCGCCGCAAGCCTATCGGCGCAGCATTCGTGATGTGGTGAAGGGTGGGCCGGCCTTGTTCTGGGGGGTAAAGCGCGCATGAGAAGGCTGGCATCTGGCGCGGCTTTGCTGGCGCTGCTGATGGCCCCCATTGCAGCGCGCGCATCGGAACCTGCGAAACCAAACCCGAAACTGCCTGACGCCATGATTGCAGCGTCTCTGGTGCCGAAACACCCCGCCCCCGAAGTGCGCATGGGCTATGGCTGCTTACTGGGCCAAGCGGGCGGGGCGGCAGTTTCGCTGATGCTGGGGTCAGGCCGTGCGTGGGATGCGCTTGCGGATGCCGTATTGGGCCATCCGCCAAGTGCGGAACAGCGCGCCCTCTGCGCGTTGGGTGAGGCACTGGCACCCCACGCCGCAGCAGCGGCCGAGAATGTGGCGCAGGATCTCTGGTCTGCTGCGCGGCGTCAGGCTGATGCTGCAAAGGGCATGATGGAAAGCGCCAGCGCGCATATGCAGCAGGCCTGGGCTGGCGTGCAGGAAATCATGGGGGAACGAAGCGCCAATGCCGCCAGCGATTTCACGCGCTTCTGCGAAGGCTCGGCTAGCTGCGCCTGGATGCGTGATGGCACTGCCAATAGCTGGTCGCAGCTTTGGCCGATGCGCTGACAAAAAACTCGGCTGCCATGTTTGTGGAAATGGTCGGAGCGGCGGGATTCGAACCCACGACCCCCAGTCCCCCAGACTGATGCGCTACCAGGCTGCGCTACGCTCCGACTTGGTGTTGCTTAGCACCCTCGTTTCCGGATTGCCAACCCTTACGAGATGATCCGGGCAGATGCTCTAAAACGCTAAGCCGCCAGCCGGTGCAGCGCGCGCGCGATATCCTCAAGCTCGGCCAGCGCAGCCTTCAGCGCCAAAGCCTCCGGCGCCTCGGCGGCAGGTGGCGGATCACCCAAAGGCAATTCCAGCGCCACGGGGCCCGGCCCCTCATCAGCGCCATCGCGCAACAGCCGCTGCACGCCCTTGATGGTATAGCCTTGATTATAGAGCAGATCACCCACGCGCTTCAGCAGCGTGATATCCTCAGGCCGGTAATAGCGCCGGCCACCGCCGCGCTTCAGTGGCTTCAATTGTGGAAACTTGCTTTCCCAAAAACGCAAAACATGCTGCGGAATATTCAAATCATCGGCGACTTCACTGATGGTGCGAAACGCGGTTGGTGCCTTGCGCGGGCGCCCTTTGCCATCCGCATCATCAGCCTCGCTCATGCTTCGTCTTCCACATCTTCATTGTTGATTCGCGCCTTCAATACCTGTGACGGGCGAAAGGAAAGCACCTTGCGTGGCAGGATCGGTACTTCAACGCCGGTCTTCGGGTTGCGGCCAATGCGCTGGCCTTTCTGGCGCACCAGGAAAGTGCCGAAGGAAGAAATCTTCACGGAGTCACCAGCTTCCAGCACGGCGGAAATACGTTCCAGCACATTTTCCAACAGATCGGCGCTTTCATTTCGTGAAAGCCCAACTTGCGCGTAAATCGCCTCGGCCAGATTGGCCCGGGTGATGGTTTCCATCGTTTCAGTCCCAATTTGTCCCTGTTGACTAAAGCAAACCGGCTTCCCGCGGCGACGTCAACCACTCAGAGCGTGAATTCTCAGAAACGTGCAATGGCGGACCCCCAGGTCAGCCCTCCGCCAATGGCTTCCATCACCACCAGATCACCATTCTTGATCCGGCCATCGCCCCGCGCTTCAGCCAGTGCCAGCGGGATGGAAGCGGCCGAGGTATTGGCATGGCGATCAACTGTCACCACCACACGCCCCGGTTGCAGGTTCAATTTCTTGCCCATGGCTTCAATGATGCGGAGATTCGCCTGATGCGGCACCAGCCAATCAATATCGGCATGCATCAGCCCATTGGCGGCCAACGCCTGATCCACCACCGCCGCCAATTTGGAGACAGCGTGGCGGAAAACTTCCTTGCCCGCCATACGCAAAAGGCCGGTGCCGCCGGTGGAACCAGGGCCGCCTTCGACCGCAAGGATATCCCCATGCCGGCCATCGGCATGCAAATGCGTTGAAAGCAGGCCGCGATCCTTATTGGTGCCGGCGCCCTCTCCGGCACTCAGCAGCACGGCCCCGGCGCCATCGCCAAATAGCACGCAAGTGCCGCGATCGGTCCAATCCACGATGCGGGTATAGACCTCGGCGCCAATCACCAGCACATGGCGGGCATGGCCCGCACGCATCATCGCTTCAGCGACTGAAAGCCCATAGATGAACCCGGTACAGGCCGCGGTGATGTCAAAGGCAAAGCCAGCGCCCGCGCCGATCTTGGCCTGAACGCGCGCGGCAGTCGCGGGAAAGCCTGAATCCGGCGTGGTGGTGGCAACGATAATGCCATCCACTTGCGCCGCCGGCACGCCAGCATCATCCAAGGCAGCGCGCGCGGCAGCGGCGGCCAGATCAGAAGCCGCTTCATCCGGCGCGGCAATATGGCGGAACTTGATGCCCGTGCGTTCCTGAATCCACGCGTCAGAGGTTTCAAGCCCGTGGCGCGCTGCCAATTCATCATTGGAAAGCCGCAAAGGGGGAAGGTAGCCGCCGCAACCGGCGATCAACGCACGCATGACCATGGCGCTAAGCTACATCAAGATGGCGAAGGCGCCAGCCTGTTGCGGCCAGCCAGCCGGTCAAATCCATCCCGGATGCGATCATTATAGCCATGCGTCACCATATCCATGGCGACATCCACGGCATGGGCGAAGCCAAGCGCATCTGTCCCGCCATGGGATTTCACCACCACGCCATTCAACCCAAGCAGGATCGCGCCATTATAGCGGCGCGGGTCCATCCATTCGCGCAGCCGATCCAAAGCAGGGCGCGCCAGCAAATAGCCAAGCCGTGCGGGCACGCTGCTGGTAAAGACCTGGCGCAGCAAATCGCGCATGAGCTTCAGCGCGCCTTCGCCGGTTTTGAGCGCGACATTGCCGGTAAAGCCATCCGTCACCACCACATCCACCGTGCCAGCCGTGATGTCATGGCCTTCGATGAAGCCGCGAAACTGCGCGCCCACATGCGAATCCCTCAGGATTTCGGCAGCGGCACGCACCCGGTCATCGCCCTTCAATTCCTCGCTACCCACATTCAGAAGACCAATGCTGGGCATGGTGAGGCCAAGCGCCACGCGCGCAAACGCATCACCCATGATGGCGAATTCCACCAGGTTGCGCGCATCACATTGCACATTGGCGCCAAGATCAAGCAGCACGACATCACCGCGCGCCGAAGGACCAATCGCCGCCAGCGCCGGGCGATCAATCTCCGGCATGGTCTTGATGACAATCTTGGCCAGCGCCATCAGCGCGCCGGTATTCCCAGCCGAAACCACGCCCGCCGCTTCACCTGCCGCCACGGCATCAATCGCCAGGCGCATGGAAGACCCGCGCATGCGCAGCGCCGCAGTGGGCTTCAGATCGCCGGAAATCACGTCAGGGGCATGGCGCAGGCTGCACATGCGCGCAGCACGCTTGCGCCGTGCCAAGGCGCCACCAACCCGCGCCTCATCGCCTACCAGAAGGAAACGCGCGCCCGGATGACGCTCAGCAGCCAGCTCCAGGCCGTCAAGCACAACCTCAGGCGCCGCATCCCCACCCATGGCATCTATCGCCAGGGAGAAAGCGGGCAGTCTATCAGCCACTGCGGGAGCCTCGGCGCCCTGGGTTCAGCGGGATCAGAGCCGGACGGCCGGCTTCAGGCGATCCGCCGCCACCACTTCACGGCCATCATAATAGCCGCAATGGGAGCAGACATGATGCGGGCGCTTCAATTCGCCGCAATTGGCGCATTCATGATGCGCGGAGCTGCTGAGCGCTTCATGGCTGCGACGCATGCCGCGGCGGGAAGGCGAAGTCTTCTTTTTCGGAACGGCCATGGCGCCGGGTCTCTTTCACTCAAGCGAAATTGTGGATTTGAACAAGGGCGGGCGCATAGCATCCCCTTGCCGGGGGCGCAAGCATTGGCCGGGCCGAATCAGCCCTTGGCCCCGCGCAGGGCCGCGAGCTTGGCAAAAGGGGTGCGCGGCGCGGCTTCGGGGACTTCCTCCGGCGTCGGGGGAAAATCTGCGCCTTCGGCGCGCGGATAGGGGTTCAGGGAGAGTGACAATTCCTCAGCCAAAGCCTCACCCAGGTCGAAATGGCCGGTGGCATCGGCCTGGATTTCATCCGGCCCATCCGGGTCTTCCGAAAGCGCGCCATCGGCGGGCAGCACAACCAGGGTGAAGGGTTTGTCCAAACGCTCGGCGACCGGTTCCAGGCTGACCACGCAAAGCTGGACTGGCCCCGCATTGAGCCGCCCGGACAGCAGCAGCCCGCCGCCGGGATAGGGTTTGCGGGTAAAGCGGGCGCTGAAATGGGCAAGCGCCTCAATCCCAAAGCGCTTCGCAAGGGCAGCGCATTCCGCGGGGCTTGCCTCCAGCTGATCCTCCACCCCGGCCTGGGGCGGGTCGGTCAGGATTTGTCGGCGGGAGAATTCAGGCAGCATCGGGGATGGCCTCGGGCGCCAGAAAGCTGGCCTGACCAGCCAGAAGCTGCACAAAGTCTTGGGATTGCAGGTTTTCCGCCTGGGCAAAGGCAATGCGCGCCAAACGCTCCGCAGCCGGGCCGGCTTCATCCTCGCGCCAGACATTGCGGGCAAGGGCAGCGGCCATGGCGGGGTGATCACCGGCCTCCAAGGCGGCCTCATAGGCAATGGCGCGGCCATGGAAGGCCTCCCAAAGCCCGCGCACGCGCTTGCCAACCACCAGATCGCTCACCCCCATTTCGCGCAGATTGACATCCATATCGGAAAACATCGCGTCAAAAACGGCCTGGGCCAAGGCGGGGCCGCGCTTGTCGGCATCTCGCCGCAAGCGGCGCACCAGAAGGGCGGCGTGGAGATGGATCAGATCAAGCCGGCCTTCCACCGAATCGCGCACGGCAAGATCGGCGTAGAAATAGGGGGAACGCGCGGTGGCCACAGCGGCACCGTAAAGCGTGAAGCCCGCCCTTTCATGTGGTGAGCGGCGGAAGGCGCTGAACAAACCCATTGATCCTGTTCCAAAGCCAGAAAGCAGCGGTTGACCCCGAAGGCACAGGGTGTCTATCGAAGACCCTGGACATGGGTCCGGAGCGGCGAATGGTCAATCATGAACAGGGCATCTTGGGCTGGGAACCGCGACATGGCTGATGGGTTTCGTTCTAGGCGCGGGTTAAGTGCCCTGGTAATGCTGGCCGCACTCGCGCTTGGTGCCTGCGAAAGACTGGCCCCGCCCCCCGTGCCACGCGGCAATCGGGTGGAAGCGGAAAGGCTTACCCAGATCAACAAGGGGGTGCAGACCAGGGCGGATGTGCTGGCGCTGCTTGGCCCACCCACGGCGCGTGGCACCTTTGATGAGGAAAACTGGTACTATATCAGCGGCAATACGCAGGTGATGCCCGGGCGCTATCTGGAATTGCGCGACCGAGTAGTGGTGGCGATAAGCTTTGACCGGCGTGGCGTGGTGCAGGATATCCGCGAATTGAAGCCCGAAGATGGGCAAGATGTGGGCATGGTTTCACGGGAAACACCCGTGCCGGGGACAGAACGGAACATGATGCAGGCCCTATTCGGCAATATTGGCCGCCCGAGCCTTTCCGATACCGCCACCAGCACCATGAACAACCCGGCCCGGATGGGTCGGTGATAAGGGGCTAAGGAGCCCTTCAGCTAAGGTCATCAGACAGGCTTCGCGCCGCCCCCAAGCAGGCGCGCCGCCAAAGCCGGGGCCAAACCCTGGCTGGCACGCCCCGCCGGGGGGGCGTAAGAACCGCTTTGCGCCTGGGGTGGGTTGAGCGCCACCAGCGCTTCCGCCAGCTTCACCCCGCAGCGAATGCCATCAAACAGTGGCAGCGCCGCCAGGCCTGCCAGGCGCTGGTCAAAGCCCGCCAAGGCCGCCCCAGCCAGCACCACGGAATCCGCCCCTTGCGCCGCCAGCCCTTCCACCGCCAAGCGGAGCTTTTCCGCGACCGCTTCCGGGTTGGCCAGCGCCTCGGGCGGGGTTGCGTCCAAGCCGGCCAAGGCCGCGAGCCGCGCGGAAAGCCCGTGGCGTGCGATCAATTCGCGGTAGGGTTCCACATTGCCGAAGGTGATCAGGCCAAAGCGCCCGCCCATCATGCAAGCGGTCAGCGCTGCCGCTTCCGT
>CAMCZJ010000038.1 GCA_945886995.1 Asaia bogorensis | reverse complement strand
CGCCACTCATCGCGCGAAGAACATCTCGGTAATGATGTAATCCAGCGCCAGGATCAGGATGGAGGAAATCACCACCGCCGATGTCGCTGCCGCGCCAACACCCTGCGCGCCGCCACGGCTATTATAGCCGCACCAGCAGCCCATCAGCGCAATCACAAAGCCAAAGACCGAAGCCTTCACGAGGCCCGAGACCACATCCATGGTCTGCATGAAATCAAGCGTGGCGCGCAAATAGCCCGCCGAGCTGAAGCCAAGCTTCGCCGTGCCAATCAGCCAACCGCCCATCACGCCCAGAGTATCGGCAATAATCACAAGGAAGGGCAGCGCCACGGTGCCAGCCAAAAGCCTGGGCGCCACCAGATACTTCATCGGGTTGGTCGAAAGCGTGGTCAGCGCGTCTATCTGATCTGTCACGCGCATGGTGCCGATTTCGGCGGCGAAAGCCGCGCCAATGCGCCCCGCCACCATCAGGCCGGCAATCACCGGGCCCAATTCGCGCGTGATGGAAAGCACAACAACATTCGCGACCGCCCCTTCGGCGTTGAAACGCGCGAAACCAGTATAGGTTTGCAGCGCCAGCACCATGCCGGTGAAAAAGGCGGTCAGCGCCACCACGGGCAGGGAGAAATAACCAATCTCCACGACCTGGCGCAGAAACAGACGGCCATAGAAGGGCGGGCGAAACAGATGCGAAACGCCTTCCAGCGCGAACAACACCACGGCGCCAATTCGCTGAAGCGCACCAATCACAGCGCGGCCCAAGGCGGCGATGGGGTCCAGCAACGCGGTCAAGCTCAGGCCGCCCCATAGGCGCGGCGATAGCGATCGCCCAGCGATGTCAGAATCTCATAGCCAATCGTGCCGGCGCGCGCCGCCAGATCATCGGGCGAAGGCGCGGCGCCGCCGATCAATTGCAGCACATCGCCAGGCGCAATGCCCGGCGCATCCGTCACATCCAGCGTGATCAAATCCATGGAAACGCGCCCCACCATGGGCAGAATCATGTCGCGATAGGCCGCGACACCCTGCCCGGATAGGCTTCTCAGGTAGCCGTCCGCGTAGCCGACCGCAATGGTGGCAATCCGGCTGGGCCGCGCTGCCACAAAGGAAGCGCCATAGCCAACGCTGGCGTCGGCGGGGATGTCGCGGATTTGCAGGATGGGCGCTTCCAGCCGGATCACGGGCAGCATGGGGTTGGGCGCCCCGGGCGTGGGGTTGATGCCATAAAGCGCGCAGCCTGGCCGGGCGAGGTCTGAGGCATAATCCGCGCCCAGAAACAGGCCAGATGAATTGGCGAAGGACCGTGGCAGCCTGGGCAGCCCCGCGCAGGCGCGGGCGAAACGCGCCGCCTGTTCGGCATTGAGCGGATGGTTCGGTTCATCCGCGCAGGCCAAATGCGACATCACGTAGAGCAGATCGAGCCCCGCCAGCAGGGAATGATCCGCCGCCAGCCGCGCCTGTTCGCCCAAATCCAGCCCAAGCCGCGCCATGCCGGTATCCAAGTGCAACAGCGCCTGCCGCGCCCTGCCCGCGCTGCGCCCGGCAGCCGCATGGGCCAGCACATCGCCCAGGCCGTTCAGCACGGGGACCAGTGCCGCATTCTCATCAGCGCCGGGGGCAAAGCCGTCCAGCACGGCGATCATCGGCCCAGCGCCAAGGGCGGCCCGCAGCGCCATGCCTTCCGAAAGATGGGCCACGAAAAAATGCCGGCAGCCTGCGGCGTGTAGGGCGGGCGCCACTTGGGCCGCGCCGAGCCCATAGGCATTCGCCTTCACCACGCCCGCCACGGCACCCGGCTGGGCGCGTGCCGCGAGCGCGCGCCAATTCGCGACAATGGCCGCAAGATCAATATGCAAAACCGCAGAAGGGTCCATCATGCGGAACCGGGATCAGCCCCCAAAGCCATCATCATGCTGCGTTTCCAAGTCCCCAAAGCGCGTGAATTCGGCTTCAAAGAACAGCTTGATGGTGCCGGTCGGGCCATGGCGCTGCTTGGCGATGATCAATTCCGCCTTGTTATGCGCCATTTCCATATCCTTTTGCCATTTATCCACCGCACCCTGGAATTTTTCGGCATTGTCGAAGGAAAGCTCCTTAGGTGCGCGCTGCATCAAATAATATTCGTCGCGATAGACGAACATGACCACATCGGCATCCTGTTCGATCGAGCCTGATTCTCGCAAATCCGAAAGCTGGGGGCGCTTGTCTTCGCGGCTTTCTACGGCGCGCGACAACTGAGAAAGCGCAATGACAGGCACAGACAATTCCTTGGCCAAAGCCTTCAGCCCCTGCGTGATCATGCTGATTTCAAGCACTCGGCTTTCCGGCCGTGTGCCCGCCGCGGGGCGCATCAATTGCAGGTAATCCACCACAATCAGATCAAGTCCCTTCGTGCGCTGCAAGCGCCGGCAGCGTGTGCGCAGCGCGGAGATGCTGATCGCCGGCGTGTCATCAATATTCAGCGGCAGGGATGCCAATTCGCGGCTGACCTCCAAAAAGCGGTCAAAATCACGCTGGCTGATCTCACCACGCCGGATGCGGTCGCCCGAAATGCGCGATTCCTCCGCAAGCAAACGGGTCGCCAATTGATCCGCGCTCATTTCGAGGGAGAATAAGGCCACACCGCCCTTGGGCACCGTATTGGGATCGGCTTCCTGCGCGTTGCGCAGCACGGCCTTCGCCGCGCCAAAGGCGATTTTGGTGGCGAGCGCGGTTTTGCCCATGCCGGGGCGACCCGCGATGATGATGAGATCGGATGGATGCAGCCCGCCCGTTTTCGCATCCAAATCGCGCAATCCGGTGGCAAGGCCGGAAACGCCACCCGGCGTCGTAAACGCCTTTTCCGCGTGCTGCACGGCGATGGTCAGCGCACGCTCAAAAGTGAGGAAGCCCCCCTCACCCGCGCCGCCTTCCTTGGCCAATTCGAACAAGGATTGCTCGGCGGCTTCCAATTGCCCCTTGGCGTCCAGCTCGGCCTCCGCGCCAAAGGCGCGGTTCACCACCACTTCGCCCAAATCCACCAATTGGCGGCGGAGCCAGGCATCGTAGATCACCTTGCCATATTCGCCGGCATTGATCACACCGACCATGGCAGAGAGAAGCTGCGCCAAATAGGAAGGGCCGCCGACCTCATCCAACAGCCCGGAATGTTCAAATTCCGCGCGGAGCGTCACTGCATCGGCAAGCTGGCCCGCTTCCACGCGCCGCTTGATGGCGTGGAAAATCCGCCCATGAACCGGATCGGCGAAATGATCGGGCGCCAGATATTCGCCCACACGCTCAAACGCCTTGTTATTGGCCAAAAGCGCGCCCAGCAGCGCCTGTTCGGCAGCCAGGTTTGAGGGTGGAATGCGCTGCGAAAGGCCGAGCAAACCGGCCCCGGGGATCGCGCCGGGCGATGGGTCAAAACTATTCATGCCCCCTTATAGCCCAGCGCGGAGGAGTCGCCCCCTGGGGATTACGGGGATGGTGGGGATTGACTACGAATTCCACCCGAGCCCAGCGCCCGGATGACCGATTGGCGTTCTGCCTGCCACATATAATCGCGCGTCAGGGGCAGCGCGTCTTGTTCGCGGGTAAGTTGCATTTGCCAATTCATATGCCCCATGCGCCGAAAGGCGAGCTCCGCCCCGGAAAGGTAGAATTCAAACATGCGGCAGAAACGCTCATCGTAAAGGGATGCAATGGCATCCCGATTGCCAGCAAAGCGTGCACGCCAATGGGCGATGGTCTTGGCATAATGCAGACGCAGGATTTCAATATCGGTGACAAAAAGCCCGGCCTTTTCCGCCGCTGGCAGCACTTCCGACAAGGCTGGGGAATAGCCGCCCGGGAAGATATATCTGGCAAACCAGGGGTTGGTGGAACCCGGCCCATCAGCCCGCCCTATGGCATGCACCAGCGCGACACCTTGCGGCTTCAACGCCTGGCGGATCAGGCGGAAAAAGCCAGAATAATGCTGCAAACCAACATGTTCGAACATGCCAACCGAAACAATGCGGTCCATAGGCTGGCGCCATTCCCGGTAATCCATCAAGGCAAAGCGCACCTGCCGGGAAAGCCCTGCCGCTTCCGCCCGTGCGCGCGCCACCGCCAATTGTTCGGTGGATAGCGTGATGCCCGTGACCTGCGCGCCCCATTCCCTTGCCAAGGTCAGCGCCATGCCGCCCCAGCCACAGCCAATATCCAGAACCTCCAACCCCGGGCGATCCAGCCTGAGCTTGGCCGCAATATGGCGCTTCTTGGCTATCTGGGCTTCTTCCAGGCTCTCATTGCCGGTTTGGAAATAGGCGCAGGAATATTGCCTGTCCCTATCCAGAAACAGCGCGTAAAGCCGCGCGTTCAAATCATAGTGATGCGCCACATTGCGCCGTGCGCGCGGCGCCGGGTTGAACTGGTCCAAGCGCCGCTTTGTCCAGCGCGCCCATTCCATGGCCTTTTCTGCGGGGTGCGCGCCGCCCTGCATCAGATTAAGCGTCAGTAGATCCAGCAATTCATGTAGTGAGCAGTTTTCAGGCAGGATATCGCCTTCCATATACCCTTCGCCCAAGGCCAAAGCGGGGTTCAGGCCAAGACGGCGAAGCGCGGCCTGAGAGGCGATGGAAAAACCCGCAACCGGCCCTTGCCCACTGCCATAGGTGCGCACCGCACCATCCGGCAGGCGCACATACAGCGTGCCCAGCTTCATCAGGCGCTTCATGAAAAGGTCGAAGAACACAGCCCGTTTCCCTTGCCGATGCGACGATATCCGCACCAGCCGGGGTCATTCCGCAACACAATAAGGCGTGAAGCCCATCATGAGCATCAGCACTGATGATCACAGGCTGGCGCCGATTATCCATGCGGAAGGCGATTTTGGTCGCGGTGCTTCGGAAAGCATCAGGCGAAGCAGGCGCGCAATTCCAAATAGCCAATGCGGCAATGGCGAAGGTGCGATCCCTTTCCCAACTCGCGGATTTTCGGTTCAGTCCACCATCACCCCAGCAGCGCGGGCCTTTTCCACCATATGGCCGCGTGCCCACTGCATATCTTCAAGCGTCCCGAAGGCGTTTGTGTAATGCCCCTTGAAGCCACGCGCTTCAATCAGGCGGAACATATCACCGAAATCGAAATCGCCCTGGCCAGGCACCAGATGTTCCTCATGACCATTGCGCCAGCAATCGGCCAACCGCACTTCGCGTACGCGGTCCATCGGAATGCCCGCGACCCAGGCAGCGACACCATCAGGCATCAGATGCGCGTGATTGGCGGTGAAGGAAAGCGCGAAGGCCGGGGAATGGATGGCATCGTAGTAATAGCGCCATTCTTGCTGCGTATGGGCCAGATAATGCACCTCAGCCGTTGGTGGTTCCACATTCAGGTTTTCGAGCAATAATAGCGCGCCATGCTTTTCTGCGTGCTTCACCATGCGTTGCAAGCGGTCCCGCCCCGCTTCCATGCGCATCGGCACATCGGCGGTGAAGTGATAGCCGGCATGCACCACAATCCATTCGGCTGCGAGCTTCGGCGCCACTTCGATATAGGCGCGCATATAAGAATCCACCGCTTCCGAAAGCAAGGGCGAATATTCCGCGACATTCACAGCGGATAGTGTGTGCAGCGCAATGGTCACCCCATTGGCGCGGGCCGAGGCGACAATGGCACGGCAGCGCGCATCATCGAACATGGTCACCTTATTCTCGCCCGTGTCCAATTGGATATCTATGTGGCGAACCTGATTGCGCGCCGCCCATTCAATGGCGTCTTCCAGCTTAAGCTTGCGACCCACATCCACCCCGATACGGTCAATCAACGCCATGGCGTACCTCCTGTTTCGTCCATGGTTTACAGGCTTCGGGCAGGGTGGCAAGCTTCCCCCAATTAAACCGAAGCGCCCATAGGGCGTCCGTAACCCTCGGGGAGGAAGCAAGCAATGATGATGATTGATCGTCGCGGCATGTTGGCGCTTGGCGCCTGGGCCGCCGCCACCAGCAAGGCCTTCGCCCAAGGCCCCATGCCCGAGCATGAGCGTGTGCTTTATGAAGCCGCCCGGCGAGAGGGTGAGATTACCTGGTATTCTGGCCAATATAGCGCCGAGGCTTCGGAAGCCGCGGGCCGCGCCTTCAATGAACGCTATCCTGGTGTGCGCTGCAATGTGGTGCGCAGCACATCGCAGGTGGCTTTTCAGCGGCTATCGCAGGATTTGCGCGCCGGTGTTGCGCAATGCGATGTGCTGTCTTCCACCAATGGCGGGCATTACGTTCAATTGAAGCGGCAGAACCGCTTGATGCAGTTCCGCCCCAAGAATGCCGATGGGCTTTTGCCTGATTTGCGCGTGGCGGACCCCGATAACTTCTACCAATCAAGCTTCCTTGGCATTTATCTGCTGGCTCATAATACCCGCCTGGTATCGGAAGCCGATGCGCCGAAATCCTGGAAGGATATTCTGGACCCGAAGTGGAAGGACAAGCTTGCTGTCGGCCATCCGGGCTTCAGCGGCGCGATTGGGCTTTGGGCGATGGAAATGCGCCGGCTTTATGGCTGGGATTATTTCAGGCAACTTGAACGCAATAAGCCACAAATCGGGCGGTCTTCCATTGACCCCGTAACCACGATGAATGCCGGCGAACGCGGCGTTGGGGTTGCGGTGCCTTCAGCCTCCACCCTGTTCAGCATGTCGCGCGGCAATCCGCTCAAGCTGATTTATCCGGAAGAAGGCGTGCTGGCCGCGCTTTCGCCTTCCGCCATTATCCGCAATGCACCGCACCCGAATGCTGCCAAGCTATTCATGGAATTCCAGACAGGCGTTGGGCTTTCCACCGCTATCCGACTGCTGTTCAACGAAAGCATCCGCCCGGATGTACCGCCGCCGGAAGGTTCCCGCCCGCTGGATCAGGTGAAGATGCTGGCTCCTTCGATTGAGGATGCCGAAAAGGGCGTGCCTGAAGTGCGCGATGCTTGGCGCGAAACCTTCGGGGTCTGACGCACCACATGGCTGAAGGCGCTGTCTTGGGCACGGCGCCGCGCGCGGGGTTGCGTGCGCGGCTGCGTATGCTGGAACCGGTCACACTGCTCTGGCTTCTGCTGGTAGCAGCGCTGATTTTCCTGATTGCGGCACCACTCCTCAAAATGCTGCTGATCAGCTTTGAGGAACAGGAAACCGGCGACTTCACGCTGATGAATTACGCGACTGCCTATGGCCGGCAGCGCTATCTGGATGCCCTGCGCAATTCTCTGCTGCTGGGGCTGTTGAGTGCCACGATTTCTACCATCATCGCGGTACCCATGGCATGGGCGGTGTCTCGCACGGATATGCCGGGCAAGGGTTTCACCTGGGCCATGGTGCTGGCAGCGTTTGTGATGCCGCCCTACCTTGGCGCCATTGGCTGGATTTTGCTGGCGGGGCCAAATGCCGGCTGGATCAATCAGGTCTGGCGCGCCGTAACGGGCGCGCAGGACCCGCTCATGAATGTCTATACCTTCGGCGGCCTGGCCTTTGTTATCGCGCTGCATTCCTTCCCGCTGGTCTTCATTTTCGTGAAATCCGCGCTTGATCTGATTTCCTCTGAAATGGAAGATGCGGCGAATATCATGGGTGCCGGCACCTGGACCACCATGCGCAAGGTGACGTTGCCTTTGGTATGGCCTTCCATCCTGGGTGGCTTCATTCTGATCTTTCTTGAAACCATCGCGCTATTCGGTACACCCGCCATTATCGGCATCCCTGCCCGCATCAATGTGGTGACCACGCAGCTTTGGCAGTTTTTTGAAGACCCGGTGCGCGTGGAAGTGGCGGCGGCCTATGCCATTCCGCTGCTGCTGATCACGGTTGCGCTGATCGGCGTGCAGAAACTGATGCTGTCCCGCAAGGGCTTTGTCTCACAGACTGGAAAGGGTGGCGAAAGGCGGCAGATCAAGCTTGGCCCTTGGCGTTGGGTTTTGTTTGCCTGGTGCTTTGGCGTGGCGCTGCTGGCGGTGCTGAAACCCTTGCTCGTGCTGTTGCAAGCATCCTTTGCCAAGGCCTGGGGGCGAGGGTTTTCTCTGGATAACCTGACCCTCCGCAATTACCGGATGCTGCTGTTTGAACATGACATGGCGTTGCAATCGGTCTGGAATACCATCTGGTTTTCGGCGACTTCTGCTGGGCTTGCGCTGATTCTTGCACTGCTGGTCGCCTATATTGTTGTGCGGCGGCTGATCCGCTTTGCCGATGGCTTGGCTTTCCTTGCCATGGCGCCTTTCGTCATCCCCGGCATTGTTATGGCGATCGGTTTTTACGCGGCCTATGCCGGACCGCCGCTGATGCTTTATGGCAGCGCCTTGCTCATCATCCTGGCCTTCACCGCGCGCTTCCTACCGATTGCTTATGCCAATGCGCAAGCCTCCATCCGCGCGGTGCATCCGGAAATGGAAGAAGCAGCGCGCATCCTGGGCAGCGGGCGGCTGCAAACCATCCGCCGCATCACCGCGCCCTTGCTGAAAACATCCCTGCTGGGTGGCTGGTTGATTGTTTTCATTGTCGCCTCGCGCGAGCTTTCGGCGGCAATCTTCCTCGTGGGGCCGCGCACGCGCACCATGTCTGTCTTGCTCTATGACCTGAGTGAGCAGGGCAATTTCGAACTCGTCTCCGCCTTTGGCGGCATATTGCTGGTGATCACCATGGTCTTTGTCGGCATCGGCATGAAGCTTGTCGGCCGCGATTTCATGTTGCGGAGGGATTGAAATGCCGCGCCTTACCCTTTCTGGCCTCACCAAGGCCTATGGCAAGAATATTGTGGTGGACGCCATTGATTTGACACTGGAAGAAGGCGAATTCCTGTCGCTTCTCGGCCCTTCCGGCTGCGGCAAGACAACTACGCTCCGCATGATTGCGGGCTTTGTGGAACCCAATGCCGGCACCATCGCGGTAGATGGCAAGGTGCTTTCTGCCCCAGGCGCCGTGCTGCCGCCGGAACGCCGCGGCATGTCCATGATTTTTCAATCCTACGCCATTTGGCCGAATATGACGGTGGCTGAGAATGTCGGCTTTGGCCTCACGCTTCGCAAATTGCCAAGCGATGAAATCAAGCGCCGCGTGGCTGAAATTCTGGATGTGGTAAAAATGGGCCACCTGGCTGCGCGCTACCCGGCGGAACTTTCCGGCGGCCAGCAGCAGCGCGTGGCGCTTGCGCGCGCCATTGTGGTGAAGCCCGCCGTGCTATTGTTGGATGAACCGCTGTCCAACCTGGATGCCAATCTGCGGGAGGAAATGCGCTTCGAAATCCGCCGCCTGCATGATGAATTCCGTATCACCACGGTTTATGTCACGCATGACCAGGCGGAAGCCATGGCAACATCTGACCGTATTGCGGTGATGAATGCAGGCAGGATTGAACAGGTGGATGCGCCGCATTTGCTCTACACCAAGCCACGCACACGCTTTGTCGCGGGCTTTGTCGGGCGCACCAATCTGCTGGAAGCGCGCGTGGAAGGCAGCGCCTTGCTGCTTGGTGGAATGTCACTCGGCCCAGCGGCTGCGGCGGGGATCGCGCCCGAAATCTCGGGGGATATTCTGCTCTCACTCCGCCCGCAGGCAATGAGCCTTCATGTCTCGGAACCAGCGCGTGAAAGCACTGCGCTGATCATGCCGGTCACTGTACTGGAACGCACCTATTTGGGTGAGGCCTGGGATTATGTGCTGCGCCCGGAAGGGGCGGAGCTTCGCCTGCGCGCCGCCGCACCGCCACTTGCGACCCACGCGGTGGGGGCGAAGCTTTGGCTCAGGATTGACCCGCAGCAGATCGCGATTGTGCAATAAGCCCTAATGGATCGGCAGGCTGAGTGGCGCGATTTCGTCACCACCCCGCCCGCGATAATCGCGCCCGACTGAATCGCGCAGCATCTTGGCCTGGCTTTCGGCCAGAATCCCGGCGGCATCAGCGACATTCAGCTTGGTGGGGCGGCCATCGGCGTAGATTGTCTCGCCACCCACCAGCACACGCTTCACGGCACGATCAGCGGCATGGAAGACAAGCGCGCGCAATGGATCACGCGGCGGGGTCATTAGCGGATGCGCCAAATCCACCAGCACGATATCGGCTGAAGCACCCATATGCAGGCGGCCAAGGTCGCGCCGTCCCAAGGCCTCAGCGCCGCCCACGGTGGCCGCATGGAAAACACTGCCCGTGTCAGCAGCAGCGACATCGCGGCAAGCATTGCGCGCCAGAATGATCGCCAAGCGCATTTCCTCAATCAGATTATGCGGCGCGCAATCAGTACCAAAACCTAAATTCACACCGCGTGCGCGGTACTTGCCGAAATGGCGCAAATGCTCGCCATACCGAGCAAAAGGTGATGGGCAATGCGCAACCGTCGCCCCCATATCGGCAATCAGGCCCACATCGTTCGCCGTGTGCCAGCCGATTGAGATATGCTCATCCACAAAAATCGCATGGCCCAGAATACTGCGCGGTGTCAGCAAGCCGATATCCGCAGCCCATTGAATGGGGGTTACGCCATGGCGGCGAATAATCTCCCGCACCTCCACCACGGATTGGGAGATATGGGTGGTGAAGGGTCGGCCAGTTTCGGCAGCATAGGCGATGCTTTCGCGCAGCATCTCCTCCTCCACCGTGTCAATTTGTGCGGGAAAGACAATGCCGGTCAGTCGGCCTGATGGATCGGCTTCGGCTTCTTTCATGAATTGCTTGGCGGCGTCGAATTGCCGGCGCGCATCTTCGCGGTTCCACATCCAGGTCACGGTTTGTGGTGCTTCCATGCCCCAACGCGCGGCGGCATAACCCGCCCCGGCCCAACCGCGCAGGCCACTTTCTGCCATGATGGCAAGCCAGGATGGAAAAGGCGGAGATAAATCCACCACGCTGGTGACACCGGCCGACATCAGCTCCGCGTAGGCAAGGCGCATGGCGGCGGCCTGGCCTTGCTGATCCAGCTTGAAGGCCTGCAGCCGTTCGAACAGGCCGGTCATTTGCTGTTCTGGCACGCCGTGATCTTCGCGCACGCCGCGCCCGGCTGGTTCTGTTGTTGGGTGGGTGTGGATATTGATCAGCCCCGGCATGACCAAAAGCTTGCTGCCATCAATCACCTCAGCGCCCGCAGGCGGCGGCGCATTGGGGTCATGCGGCGTGATGTTGGCGATGCGCCCATCGGCCAGCAGCACATCCTTGCCCTGGCCATAGAAATGCCTACCCGCCGCTGCGTCCCATTCGGCGGTCCAGGCGGCGTTGCGGATCAGGGTGGATGTTGGCATGGCGGCCTCCTGGCTTCTGGATCGCAGCGGATACCGCAAGCCAAGCCCGAAGCGCGCCGCCTTTCAAGCGAAAAGAAGTCGCGGTTCAGGCTTCCGCATAGGCCGCCGCAGCGCGAGCAATGCCACCATAGGCATCCAGCATCCTCTCTCGCCAAGCATAAACCGCATCATCTTGGGTCAGCAGCGGGAAGGCGCTGACGCAGCGCGCCCATTGGAAGCCACCAAACACGATCATATCCGCATAGCCCGGCGCATCGCCGTGCAAGAACGGCGCAGAGCGTAACGCGATCCGCAGCGGCATCAGGCTATCACGAAAGCCCTTCACCCGTTCGGCGCGGTCTGCCGTGACGGCATCAAGCTTCATGCCAAAGCGCTTTTCCCGATCTGGCACGAAATACGCCGCATCTTCCGGTGCCAAATGCTGCGGAATGTCTGAGACCACCAGCCGTGCGATACCGGCATGCAGCACCGCATCGCCCCAGGCATTGATGAAGCGCGCCAGCGCGTGCCCGCCGGCGCCGCCGAACAGCGAAGGCCGATCCGGATAGGTATCTTCCAGATATTCCGCGATGACCCAAGAATCCACAATCGCGCGACCATTATCCAGCATCACCGGCACTTTCTGTGCGCCATGCGCGCCAATCACGGCCTTCTCCGTGAAACGCCAAGGAATGGTTTCCACCGCCAGGCCCTTATGGGCCAGCGCAAGCCGGCTCCGCCAGCAATAGGGGCTGAAGCGCCGCGCCGGATCGGCGCCGCAGAGTTCAAAAAGCTGAATCGCCATCGCGCAATCTCCTTTCGCGCATTATGCTCCCCCCGGGAAGGAAAGGCCACGGCATGAAGAACCCCCTGCTGCTTGCGCTCGATCAGGGCACGACCTCCACGCGGACCATTGCCTTCGGTGCGGACCTTGCGCCGCGTGCAACAGCGCAGATTGAATTGCCGCAGTATTTCCCTTCACCAGGTTGGGTGGAGCATGAGCCGGAGGATATTTGGCAAGGCGCCATCACCACGCTGCGGCAGGCTTTGGAGATGGCGGGCGGCAACGCGGCTGATGTCGCGGGCATCGGCATCACCAATCAGCGAGAAACCACGCTGCTATGGGATCGCGCCACAGGCCGCTGCCTGCATCGCGCCATTGTCTGGCAGGATCGCCGCACGGCGGATGCTTGCGCGAAACTCCGCGCTGAGGGCCATGAGGCGCTGCTGACGGAACGCACGGGCTTGCTGGCTGATCCTTATTTTTCCGCAACCAAGCTTGCCTGGCTGCTGGACAATATCGCGGGCGCGCGGGCGGCGGCGGGGCGCGGGGCGCTGGCCTTCGGCACGGTGGATTGCTTCTTGCTCTGGCGCCTGACGGGTGGGCGCGTGCATGCGACGGATGCCACCAATGCTGCGCGCACCATGCTGTTCGATATCAGGCGCGGTGTTTGGGATGCCGAACTGCTGCGCCTGTTTCGTATCCCTGAAGCCATTTTGCCGGAAGTACGTGATTGTGCCGGGGATTTCGGCGCGACTGAACCCGCTTTTCTCGGTGCCGCCACCCCCATTCGCGGCATGGCGGGCGACCAACAGGCCGCGACCATCGGCCAGGGGTGCTTCGCGCCGGGCATGGTGAAATCCACCTATGGCACAGGGTGTTTTGCGCTGCTGAATACCGGTGAGGCGCCGGTGGCATCACACAATCGGCTGCTGACGACCATCGCTTACCAATTGCACGGCAAGCGCCATTACGCGCTGGAAGGCGCGATTTTCGTGGCCGGCGCCGCAGTACAATGGCTGCGCGATGGCCTGGGCATCATCAGTCATGCGAAGGAAGCCGGCATTCTGGCCGCGCAGGCAGACCCCGCGCAGCGGGTGGTGCTGGTGCCGGCATTCGCCGGGCTGGGCGCGCCGCATTGGGATGCCAAGGCGCAGGCCGCGATATTCGGCCTCACACGCGGCAGCGGCCGTGCCGAGTTATGCCGTGCCGCGCTGGAAAGCGTCGCCTTTCAAACGCGCGATTTGATCGAAGCCATGCATGCGGATTGGCAGGGCGCGAAAGAAACTGTGTTGCGGGTGGATGGCGGCATGGTCGCTTCCGATTGGACCATGCAATTCCTGGCCGACCAGCTGGGCGCGCCGGTGGATCGCCCGACGGTATTGGAAACCACAGCACTTGGCGCGGCCTATCTGGCCGGCATGCAGGCCGGGCTTTGCGCGCCGCCTGGTGCCGCGGGGGCCACTCATTGGCGGCTGGAACGCCGTTTCGTCCCACAAATGAACCGCGCGGAAGCGGATAGTCGCTACGCGCTTTGGCGTGATGCTTTGCGCCGCACCCTTTCGGAACAACCCGCATGATTTACGATGATCTTGGCGTGCCGCGCATCATCAATGCCTATGGCACCAATACCCGGCTTTCCGGCGGGCTGATGGCGCCCGAAGTGCTGGCCGCCATGGCGGAAGCCGCGCGCGCCACCGTTGAAATGCATCATCTGCAAGCCGCCGCCAGCCGAGAGATCGCCAAGGCCACCGGCGCGGAAGCGGGCATTGTCACTTCCGGCGCTTCTGCCGCGGTTTTGCTGGGCGCGGCGGCCTGCATGGCGCGGCTTGATCCGGGGGCGATGAACCGCCTGCCGGATACGCGCGGCATGCCAGATGAATTCATCACCATCCGCAGCCAGCGCAATATGTATGACCGCGCGCTGCGTGTGCCGGGCGGGCGCATCATCGAAATCGGCATTCCGGACCGGATTTCCGGCCCCGGCGTGCGCGATGCTGCACCATGGGAGATCGCTGATGCCATCACGGATCGAACCGCGGCGATCTATTACCTGGCGGGCGCGCAAAGCGAACCGCCGCTGCCCGATGTGGTACGCGTGGCGCGCGAACGGCATATCCCCGTGCTGGTGGATGCGGCGGCGCAATTGCCGCCCGCTGAAAACCTGAAGCGTTTCATCGCTGAAGGCGCCGATCTGGTGTGTTTTTCCGGCGGTAAGGCTTTAGGCGGGCCGCAATCTTCCGGCATGCTCGCCGGGCGGCAGGACCTTGTCTCCTCCGCCCTCGCACAAATGCTTGATCTTGATATGCCGGAGGCAGACTTCATCGCGCCGCCGGAATTCGCGCCACTCGCGCAGATGCGCGGCCTGCCGCATCACGGCATTGGGCGTTCTTGTAAGACAGGCAAGGAAGAAATCATTGGCTTGATCGTGGCTTTGCGGCGCTTTGTGGCGGACAACCCTGATCAGCGCAGCGCGCGCTGGCAGGTGCGACTGGAAGCGGTGCTGGCGGCGGCGGGCAACCCGCCAAGCCTTCGCCTTGTGCCGGATGGCACCAAGCCTGGCCTGCCCATGTTGGAATGGCGCCTGCCAGATGCGGCCTCAGCCCATGCGGCGGATGCGCGGCTGCGCGCCCATCGCCCTGCCATCCATCTTGATGCCGGGCGCATCGGCCAAGGCATGCTTGCCATCAACCCGATTGCCTTTGACGATAGCGACGCCGCGCTGCTTGGCGCTGCAATCAAGGAGTGTCTGCCGTGAGTGATATCTTCCTTGTCGGCAATGGCGCTGGTTTTTCGGGTGACAGGATAGACGCCCCGATCCCTGTCATGCGCAGCCTGATCAAGCGCGGCCTGCCGGCGGCCATGTTCTTTGAATGCCTGGGTGAACGTACGGTGGCGCTCGCGCAATTGGAACGCCGCCGAGACCCGGAAGCGGGTTATGAGCCCATGCTGGAACGCCTGCTGGAACCGATACTCGCCGATGCGGCGCGCGCGGGCATTCCCATCCTTGGCAATTTTGGCGCGGCCAATCCGCTCGCTGCCGCGCGCGCCATTGCGCGACTTGCGAAGCGTTTGGGTTTGCCGGAACTGCGTATCGGCCTTGTCACTGGTGATGATGTTTCGGCCAGCATCAATTTGGATAGCATGGCCGTGCATGAAGCCGATGCCGGGCTTGATATGTCGTCCTGGAAGCTCGTTTCCGCCAATGCCTATATCGGTGCTGCCCCCTTGGCCGAAGCGCTGGCGGCGGGCGCTCAGGTGGTGGTGGCGGGGCGCACGTCGGACCCCGCTCTCGCCATAGCGCCCCTCATGCATCATTTCGGCTGGGCAGAGGATAATTGGCAAGCGCTCGCCGTTGGGGCCGCGACAGGGCATTTGCTGGAATGCGGCAGCCAGGTGACGGGCGGCGTGTTTTGGGACCCAGGCTTCAAGGATATTCCAGACCCCGCCAATATCGGCTTCCCCATCGCGGAAGTCGGGCGCGATCTATCGCTGATCATCACCAAGCCGGAAGACACTGGCGGCATTGTTGATCTCCGCACAGTGAAGGAACAGCTTCTGTACGAAGTGCATGACCCCGCATGCTACATCACGCCAGATGTCACGCTGGATATCAGCGCCGCGCATCTGAGCATGTCGGCCAAGGATCGCGTGGCGGTGCACGGACTGCGCGGTGCGCGGCGCCCTGATCTGCTGAAAGTCACCGCCTGTTACGAGGGATCATGGCTCGGTGAAGGAGAAATCAGCGTCGCCGGCCCCAATGCACTCGCCCGCGCCAAGGCGACTGCGGATGTATTGCTGCAACGCGTCAAGCGTCGCGGCCTCGCACGCCGCGCGCGGGCTGATCTGATTGGCGTTGCTTCCGTGCATGATTCGGATGATGGCGCGCTCTGGCGCGGCTATGACGGGCCGGCACCGCAGGATATCCGCATTCGGCTCGCGGTTGAGGCGACCACACGCGATGATGCTGATCAGGCATCACGTGAAGCGCTGGCCTTGCTTTGTTGCGGCACCGCCGGTACCTCCGGCGCGCGTTGGCGGGTCACGCCGCGTATCCTGACGCGAAGCTTCCTGGTCCCGCGCGACCAAGTGCCCACCGAAACACGCGTGCTGGCAGCGCGGGAGTGGAATTGATGAGCGAGACCACCACCATCACCCTGCATGACATCGCCCATAGCCGCGCCGGCGATAAGGGTAATCGCGTCAACCTCTCGCTCATGCCCTATGATCCAGCGCATTATGAACTACTCGCCGAACAGGTCACGGAAGAAAAAGTGCTGGCATTGTTCCGCCACCGGGGCGCCACTGGCTGCAAACGCTATGATTTGCCCTCGTTACACGCCTTAAATTTCGTGATTGATGATGTGCTGGAAGGTGGCGTGAATGGCAGCCTTAATCTTGATGGCCATGGCAAGAGCCATTCCTTCCGGCTGCTCGCCATGACCATCGAAGTGCCGCGCGATACGCTCAGCCGCCCTTGACGCCTTCCGTGTTCACGTAAAGCGCATACAAGGACTGTGCGGCGGCCATGAAAAGCCGATTGCGATAGCGCCCACCGAAACAGACATTGGCGCAGCGTTCCGGCAAATGGATATGCCCAATCGGCGCGCCGGCATTATTATACACGCGCACACCGTCAAACTCGGCGGTCATACCCCAGCCGCACCAAAGATTGCCATCCACATCCACGCGGAATCCATCCGGCGTTTCGCCAGGCTGGCAGGCCACAAAAACGCGGCGCTTGCGCAGGCTTTTGCCATTCGCCGCCACATCAAAGGCCAGTATATTGCGCGGGTCAGCACGGCTTTCGATGACATACAGAATCTTCTCATCCGGGCTGAAGGCCAAGCCATTCGGATGGTTCACCTCATCCGTCACCAGCGTAATCTCGCCGCTTTGGCCATCAATGCGATAGATATTGGTGTGCGGCAATTCGGGTGTGGCGCGTTCGCCTTCGTAATTCGCCATCAGGCCAAAGGGCGGGTCAGTGAACCAGATGGACCCGTCAGATTTCACCACAACATCGTTTGGGCTGTTCAGCCGCTTGCCCTTGTAGCTATCGGCCAGCACCGTGATCGCGCCATCATATTCAAAGCGCACCACGCGGCGGCCGAAATGCTCGCACGCAATCACGCGGCCCTGACGGTCCCGCGTATGGCCATTGGCATTGTTGGAGGGCTTGCGCCAGGCGCTCACTGCGCCGCTTTCCTCATCCCATTTCAACACGCGGTTATTGGGTATGTCAGACCATAAAAGGCAGCGCGCATCGCCAAGCCAAACCGGCCCCTCACCCCAGCGCGTGCCGTGATACAGCCGCTCAACGGCGGAAAGCGGCAGATGATATTTCTTGAAGGATGCATCCATCGCAACAATGGAAGGGTCCGGATAGCGCAGGCTTTGCTGCCAGCGGGGGTCTTGGTTCATGGCGTTTCTCCCTGGGCCATGACCGAAGCATGGACCAATGGCCGCGAAACGCCAATCAGGCGCGCAGCAGCACGCGCCGGCGTAGCCGCACCGCCCCGGCGGGCATGGCAGCGAAGATATCCTTCTCCGCCTCAATCAGACAAAGCCCT
>CAMCZJ010000037.1 GCA_945886995.1 Asaia bogorensis | reverse complement strand
CTTGTCCCAGGGGCCGAGGGAAAGTGCCACGCCCTGGTAATCATCCAGAATGGCGAAACGCTTGATGGGGGCAATAGACATAAGGTGTTCCTTGAAATTACGAAGCGTTCAGGGTGATGCGCTGCAGCGCGGCGCGCAGATTGTCTGGCAAGGGTGTAGGCGTTTTCTGCGTGGCGCGATCCACATAGACATGCACCAGATAGCCCTCGGCACTCGCCTCATTCTCATCATTGCGGAAAATGCCGACTTCATAGCGCACCGAAGTATTGCCCGCGCGCCCGCAGCGCACACCGCAAGTGATATCATCCGGGAAGGCGATGGGTGCGAAGTAGCGGCATTGGGTTTCGACCACGAGGCCAATCACCGGCGCGGTCGGGATATGCAAAAAGCCGGATGACGTCAGGAAGCGCGCCACCGCACTATCTATCCAGGAATAATAAATGACGTTGTTGATGTGGCCATAGACGTCATTATCCATCCAGCGTGTCGCAATCGGGATGAACATGGCGTAGTCGGCGCGCTGTGCGCGTTGTTTGCTCATGCGCTGCCCCTAACGACCCAAGGCACGCGTCACAATCGCGTGGTCCACGCAATCGGCGAAGCTTGGCTCACGCGTGATCACGCCCGCGCTCTTCATCGCACCGCGTAGCTGCGTGAAGGCGGCTTCGGGGAAATGCGGGGTTTCTGGCCACAGCCGCGCCGCCTGATAACGCGCCAGCGCCGTGGTCAATACGGGCAATTCCACATCCGCGAAAAGCGGCGCCACACTTGCAGCAATCTCCGCCGCCGGCGCCGCGTAAACATAAGTCAGCGCATCGGCCAAGGCGCGCGTCATGGCTTCAAACTCCGCGCTGAAGCGCTCAATATTCGCCTCGGTGGCGTAAAGCGCCGTAAAGGCGCTTGGGCCCCGGTCAGAAGCGCGATGCCACACCGCGCCGCCCTTGGCTTCCAGCTGTGTCGCGAAGGGTTCGAACATTTGCGCGACATCCAGGCTGCCATTCGCCACCGCATGGGCGTTCTCAGCCATGGTCTTGTCGGTCACGCGCGCCATGGCGTCAGGGTCCACGCCGGCCTGGCGCAGATCATCCTGCAGGCACCACCAGGGGGTCGGCACTTCCTGCACACTACCGAAGCGGAGCTTGGGCAAATCCTTCAGTCTGAAGCCCGGATTTGGCCCGCGCCCGAGCAGCATGAAGGGATCGCGCATCACCACCGCGCAAAAGGACCGTAAGGGGCAGGCGGGATCGGCAGCACGCATCATGATCACGCGCATGGGACCGGACCAGGCGACATCGGCCTGATCCGCGAGCAACGCTTCCGCCGCCCGTGTCGGGTCACCGGCGGTGGCGCGCGTTACCGTCACGCCATGCTTGGCGTAAAAGCCGCGCTGCTCTGCCACGTAAAAGGGCGCGTAGAAGACGGCACGGAAGGGTTCGGCAAGGCGGATGGGCTTCACGATCATGTCTCCTTGAAGGTCTTTATTCTGCCCGAGCTTCGCGCCCTGGTCAGCCCCACCGGCTGCGGCCCGATTCGCGCTTTGCGGCGCTTCTGAACATCGCCCGCTAAGGCCTTGTGGGATCAGCAGTAAGCATTCAACCCCTTCGCCCGCTCAGCGGAAGACGCTATATCTTGTGTGTACCGCCGGGCTCACCCACAATAGGCTGTGGATAACTCGGCGGCGTATCGAGTCCATGCCCCCCAGGAGTTCCATGCCCAGCGCCGCGCCAAGGCCAGATAACGCCACCCGCATTGAACCCTTTCGCCTGCGCGGGGCGAATTTCAATTTGCTTGTGCTGCGCCTGATGGATCATCGCCCGGAAGCGGTGGTGCCGGCCATTGGCGACCAGTTCCGCCGCGCGCCTGGCTTTCTGCGCTTTGCGCCGATTGTGCTCGGCCTCAGTGACATTCAGGTCCCACCGAATGAGGTGGATTTCCCCGGTCTGATCCAGGGCCTGCGCGAGCTTGAGATCATGCCGATCGGCACCACGGGCGGCACGGCGGAAATGCGCAACGCGGCGCTATCCTTTGGCTTGCCCCCGGTGCGCAGCGTGGGCGGCAAGGAAACGGATGAGGATATCACCGCCCCCACCCCGCAGGCTGGCGATGCCACGCAAGCGGCACCTCCGCCGCCGCCACCCATCGCCAAGCCCGCCGCGGCGCGCAGCACAATGGTGGTGGAACAGCCAGTGCGCGCCGGCCAGCGAATCTGGGCGGAAGGTGCGGATTTGATCATCACCTCCACCGTCAATGCGGGGGCCGAGGTGATCGCGGATGGCAATATCCATGTCTATGGTGCGCTGCGTGGCCGCGCGATTGCGGGCGGCGCCAGCAATATGGAAGCGCGGGTTTTCGCGCTGAATTTCGACCCGGAATTGGTTTCCATCGCCGGCTTCTACGCCGTGCGGGAAGGCTTTCCGGCAGCACAGATTGGCAAGGCGATGCAGGTGCGGCTGGTGGGTGAGCGCATGCGCTTCGACCCCATCACCTGATCGTAGTGCGACAAAATTTTAGGGAGGCGTAGGAATGGCTCAGGTTATCGTGGTGACATCGGGCAAGGGCGGCGTCGGCAAGACGACATCAAGCGCTGCCTTCGCAACTGGCCTTGCGCAGCGCGGCAAGAAGACCGTGGTGATTGATTTCGATGTGGGCTTGCGCAACCTTGACCTCATTATGGGTGTCGAAAGGCGCGTGGTCTTTGACATCATCAATGTCATTCAAGGCGAGGCGCGGCTGAGCCAGGCGCTGATCCGCGACAAGCGCGTTGAGTCGCTCTCAATCCTGCCGGCGTCGCAGACCAAGGATAAGGATACGCTGACCAAGGAAGGGGTTGCGAAGATCATCGAGGAACTCTCGAAGGAATTCGATTACATCCTGTGTGACAGCCCCGCCGGCATCGAAAAAGGCGCGCTGCTTGCGCTATATTTTGCCGATCAAGCGATTGTGGTGACGAACCCGGAAGTCTCCTCGGTGCGGGATTCGGATCGCATCCTTGGTGTGCTGCAATCCAAATCCAAGCGCGCGGAAGAAAAGCGCGAACCGGTGAAGGAACATTTGCTCGTGACGCGTTTTGACCCGAACCGCGTCGAGAAGGGTGAAATGCTGAAGCTGGATGATATTCGTGAAATCCTGGCCATTCCGCTGCTGGGCGTGATCCCTGAAAGCGAAAGCGTGCTGCGCGCTTCCAATACAGGCACGCCTGTGATCATGGATAATGAAAGCAATGCCGGGCAGGCCTATACGGATGCGGTTTCCCGCTTCCTGGGTGAAGATGTGCCGCATCGCTTCCTGGAAGCGGAACGCAAGGGCCTGTTCCGGCGCTTGTTTGGTGGGAGGGCCGCGTGATGTCTTGGCTCGATTTATTCCGTGGCCGGCGCAAGGATGCTAGTGCCGTTGCCGCCAAGGAAAGGCTCCAGATCGTCCTGGCGCATGAGCGCATTGGCCGTAATCGGGAGGATTTCCTGCCGAAATTGCAGCAGGAATTGGTCGCGGTCGTTGCGCGCTATGTCGCGATTGACCCGAGCAAGGTGAATGTGCATCTGGATCGCGGCGGGGATATGTCTACGCTTGAGATCGAGATTGAACTGCCTGCACCTTCCGCAACGCGCCTTGCTGCGGCGCGCTGAAGTGATTCAAAAGCGGGCGTTGGCTTGTTCAGCGCCCTTCCTGCCGCCAGGCCAGCACTACGGTGCCGAGCAATAGCAACAGCGCCAACCAAGGCGGCAGCAGCGGCAAGGCGGAAACACTGACCACGCTGTGATCCGCATTGCGGCGCAGCCCAATCCAGCCTGCGCCCGCAAATTCGCGCCCCGCTGGCATCATGCGCAATTCGGGCAGTACGGGTGCCGCTTCCAGCCCCAACCAGCGTATCGCGCCACGGCCCTGCACCAGCGGGCGCAGTTTCTCGGCATCCGCGCGCAGATCAGCAATTTCCAGCGGATTGGCGACTGCGGCGGCAGCGAAAGCAACGCGCCGCCCATCCCCCACCTGCCACACCCCCGGCATCCGCGCGGCAATATCGGCAACCGCCCGCCCACCACCTGCTTCTTCCAGCCGCGTGGTGCTGCGCGTGCCATCGGGTGCGGTAATCGTCACTTCAGGCGCCGGCGCGGCTTCCAGGCTGCGCCGCGCAATCGCCATCCGCCCCGCTTCAATCCGCGCCGTCAGATCTTCTTCTTCCAAAGTGGTTTCGCGCATCAGCCAGTGGGCGATGAGGCGCAGCAATTCTTCCTGCGGGCCGCCGCCATCATGCCCGCGCCCCCATAGCCAGATATGGTCTGACATCAGCAGCGCCACACGCCCTTCGCCGACCCGATCCAGCACCAATAAGGGCGAGCCTTCGGGGCTTTCCATGACCGCCACGCCGCCGCGCGCCTCACCGCGCAGCCAGCGATACCAGCGGCCCCAGCTTGCTTCTGCCGCCGCGCTATTCGCCCCAGCCAGCCCCTCCGTCACTGGATGGCGCGCGCCAAGCGCGCTGATGCGTGGGCGGAACGGCGCCTCCTCCACCCCAGCGCCGCGCCCAATGGGGCGCGCCGGCAGCACCTGTGACAAAGGCGTGAAGGCAAGCGATGTGGGGCCCGCGAATTCCGGCCCGACACTCATCAACAAGGCCCCACCCGCGCGCACATGATCGGCGATGTTGCGCATATAGGCCGGCGGCAGCAGCCCGCGATTGGTGAAGCGGTCAAACACAATCAAATCAAACTCACGCAGTTTCACCTGAAACAGCTCACGCACCGGAAAGGCAATCAGCGCCAATTCATTGAGTGGTGTCAGATCATCCTTCTCTGGTGGGCGCAGAATGGTGAAATGCACCAGATCCACATTGGGATCGGCCTTCAATAGCCGCCGCCAAGCGCGTTCCCCGGCATGCGGTTCGCCCGAGACCAACAGCACGCGCAGCCGATCCCTGACGCCATTTACCGTGACCACCTGGCGGTTATTGAGCGGGCTGACCTCACCGGCGCGGGGTTCAGCCTCCAACTCAATGACCATGGGGCCGCCGCGCGCGACGGGGACGGAAATCGCGTGTTCCCGCCCGATCGGGATTTCCTCACGCCGCGCCGCACCGCCATCACGGCGGATAATCAGTCCAGCATTTCCGCCCGCTGGCGCGCCCAAATCCTCGATCACCACGCGCAATTCCACCTGCTGGCCGACAATGCCGAAGCTTGGTGCGGATACCAGCCGCAAGCGCCGATCCACCTCTCCCGCGCGGCCAGGGATCAGCGCATGGAAGGGCGCATCAAAAGGCAGCAGCGCCGGTGCGTCATGCACTTGGCCATCTGTCAGCGCGATCACGCCGGCAAGCCGCGCCCGCGGCACATCGGCCAAGGCCGCCCCCAAAGCCGAGAATAGCGCGGTGCCGCGCTGGCCGGATTCCGGCACCTCCACAACGCGCAAATCAAGCCCGGGCAGGCGGGCGGCCCGCGCCTCCAAAGCCGTCCGCGCGGCGGCAATCCGCTCGGCGCGGTCGCTAATCTGCGTGCTGTCACTGCGATCAACGGCCAGGATCGCGATATCGGGGCGGGTTTCGCGTTCTTCCCGCAGCAGGCGCGGATTGCAGAGCGCGCCGAGCAGGATAACCGCCGCAAGGGCGCGCCACCAGATGCCGCGGGCGCGCTGATAAAGGCCATAGGCCAAAAGAACCAGCGCGAGCGCCGCAAAAGCCAGAATAAGCCACAAGGGCAGGCGCGGCAGGAAATCCACATAGGTGAGGTGCTGCATCATGCGCGACCGGGGCTGCTGCCCCTGAAGCCTTGATCAGACCCCGCCCGGTTGCCCACGATGTTAGGCTGAAGTGCTGCCGACAAGCCTCCAACTTGGGTCGGAACTCGTCACATCGCGCTGGAAGGTCCAGACATCGGTCATTTCCGTCACAGCTTCGGCACCGGACACAATGGAACCATCCCGGGCCTGCACCAGATTGATTTGGTCGGTCACCAGACGCACCGTGATTTCAGCTACACTGCCGCGCAACTCCGCAGCCTCAATGCCGCTTTCTTCAACTGAGCGTAATTCAGTGCGCTGAGTCTCGCCCGCGGCTTCACGCGCGGCGATCGCCTGATCGAAGCCGGCATAGGCTTCTTCAGACAACAAAGGCTTCAAGGTAGCGCGATCACCCCGGGCGAAGGCTTCCACGATCATGCCAAAGGCGGCCTCGGCACCTTCCAGAAAACGGTTCGGATCAAAGCTGCGATCCCGCTTCTGGATTTGCACCAACGCCTCCCCCACTGTGCTGTTCGGATCAGGGATCACGCGCCGGGCGCCGTCCTGGGCCGGCTTGGCGCCAATCTCCACTTCGGCGGCAGCGCCGCGTGCGGTAGGCACCGGGGCGCCTTCCTGCTGCGCCGGACGCTCAAACCCCGTGCGGCGGCCAAGCACACTCCGCAGGCGCAGCACCAGAAAGGCCGCGACCATGGCAAAGAGGATAAGATCTATCGGCAAGCCACCCATGTTTTTACTCCTTGAGGTGTAACTTAGGGTGCCTAGTGCCCAAGAGCAACGCCCAAGGCCGCGCTTCCCGGTTGCGGGCCTTCATTGGCCTCGCTAGACCAAGCACTGATCAAACAAGGGTGACGAATGTGATTCTGCTTCGGCATGGGCAAAGCGAATTCAACCTGCTTTTCACCCAAACCCGCAAAGACCCCGGCATCATTGACCCGAAACTGACGCCGCTTGGCCGGACCCAGGCTGAAGAAGCCGCTGAAGCCCTCGTGCATGAAGGCATTCGGCGCATCATCGTTTCCCCCTATACCCGTGCGCTGCAAACGGCGCTGCCGGTGGCGCGGCGCCTTAATCTGCCGCTGACCGTGACGCCCACGGTGCGTGAACGCTACGCCTTCACCTGCGACATCGGCCGGCCGATCACGGAATTGCGCCTGGATTTCCTCCATGTGGTGCTGGACCATATTGACGAAATCTGGTGGCCGCCAGTCGAAGAGCCTGCCGAGCAAGTTATTGATCGCGCACAGTTATTCCGCGCCGAAATGGCCGCCTTGCAGGATTGGTCCCATACCCTGGTGGTCTCTCACTGGGGCTTCATTCTCGCCTTCACGGGCAAAAGCGTCATGAACGGTCAATTACTGCGGGTGGACCCAACCGAAGCCCCACCCGCCGAAATCACCTGGAAGCACTAATCAGGTCAGGACCGCGTCGCCGACATTGCGTGGGTCGTGCGCCGCAACGGGGGGAAAGCCGATTCCTCGGCCTCGGCCCCGTTGGCCTCGCCCAAGGCCAGCCGATAGCCACCGGCTTCCGTCATCAGGATACACGCTTCTGCCGGGTTGGGCTCAATTTTCTGGCGCAGACGATAGATATGCGTCTCAAGCGTATGGGTGGTGACGTTGCTGTTATAGCCCCAAACCTTGGTCAGCAGGATCTGGCGTGAAACAGCACGGCCACCGGCGCGGTAAAGGAACTTCAGGATCGCCGTTTCCTTTTCCGTCAGCCTTATCTTTCGCCCCCGCTTCGGTTCCTGCAATAGCTTCGCGGCGGGACGGAAATCATAGGGCCCGATAGTGAAGACTGCATCTTCGCTGCCTTCGAAAATGCGGATCTGCGCACGCAATCGGGCGAGTAATTCCTGCACACGGAAGGGTTTGGCGATATAGTCATTCGCCCCCGCATCCAGGCAGCGCACCACATCCTGTTCACCATCCGCACCTGTCAAGATGATGATGGGCATACGCATACCCGCGCGGCGGAGCTTCAAGCAGAAATCCCGCCCATGCCCATCCGGCATGCCAAGATCCAGCAGAATGGCATCAAACCGGGCGCCATCGGCGCGCAACAGGGCTTCGGCATCTGCCAAGCTTGCCGCGCCTTTTGCCGCAAATTCGCCATCAAAGGCCAACTGCTCCGCGAGGCTTGCGCGCAGCGCGTCATTGTCATCTACAATCAAAACCGGGTGCGGGGAGCTCATGAGCAGCAAGCCTCTTTTCTCGTATGGCGCCATGCTGTTTGCACGTTAACGCCGTTATGCCCCCGGGATGACAATGCCATTTCGCCCCACCCTTTCGCAAGCCATTCCTCACGGAAGTTTGAAGCTAATGTCATGGGCTGGCCGTATAACAGCCTTGCCGGTTGTGGGGGCTCGCAAAGCGCCCTCAGAGTGCCACATTCCCCCCGAATGAATAAAAGCGTATTGGAAACCAACATCATGTCTTCCCAAGGTGGCCTATTGCCCCAAAACCCTGAACAAGTGCCCGATCCGCGCCGCCTTCCCATGCGCGCCGTCCATCGGGCCATTTCCGATCTGCGCCGCGGCACGCCGGTGCTGATCATTCAGGATGATATCGGCCTGCTTGTTGGCGCGGCAGAAACGCTCGGCGCTTCGGGGCTTGCAGATATCGCCTCAGGCGGCTTGGCGGCGCCAGTGCTGCTGCTTGCCCCCACGCGCGCGGCGGCCTTGCTGCGCCGGCCCGTGACCCAGGCCGAGGATCAGGCCGTGGTGGCGCTGCGCTTGCCTGCTTTGGTGCTGGACCCCGTGAGGCTGCGCAGCTTCGCCGACCCCACCGCGGAAAGCATGCTGCCGGCTGAGGCTGACCAGGTCTCTCCGCCTCCGCTGGCGGGTGCTGCGCTTGCTTTGGCAAAGCTTGGCCGGCTTTTGCCTGCTCTGGTGGCCGCCCCTACCGTAGTGGGTGTGGCTGAGCGGCTTTCGCTGCTGCGTGTGCCGGCCGAGGATATCTTGAGCTACCCGATCATCACTGCTTCCAGCCTGAAGTGCGTGGCAGAAGCCCGCGTGCCGCTGGAAGATGCGCCGGAAGCGCGCATCATTGCCTTTCGTGCTGCCGATGGCGGGATTGAACATTTGGCCATTCTGGTTGGTGACCCGGAAGCGAGCGCCGCTGCTGGGCAGGCGCCTTTGGTGCGCGCGCATTCCGAATGTTTCACGGGTGATCTTTTGGGCTCGCTTCGTTGCGACTGCGGCCCGCAGCTGCGTGGTGCCATCAAGCGCATGGCGGAAGACCCCGCGGGTGGTGTGCTGCTTTATCTGGCGCAAGAAGGCCGAGGCATTGGCCTGGTGAACAAGCTTCGCGCCTATACGATGCAGGATCGCGGGCTTGATACACTCGATGCCAATCGCGCGCTTGGCTATGGCGCGGATGAGCGGAACTTCCTGGTGGCAGCGACCATGCTGCGCGAAATTGGCATGACGCGTGTGCGGCTACTGACCAATAACCCGGACAAGCTTTCTGGCCTTGCTGCTTGCGGGATTGAGGTGGTTGGCCGCGAAGCGCATAGCTTCGATCCGAATGGCGTGAATGACGCTTATCTGGACACCAAGGCGCGGCGCTTCGGCCATATGCTGGGATAGGCGATGAAGCCGGGCCGGAGCATTTTCAAGCCAAGTGGAATCACTTGGCGACCCGGAAAATGCGACCAGACAAAAGACTAGACCATGTCTGTTGAGCGGATGCGAAACGGACATGGTCTTGCGCAGCTTGGGCTTGATGGGCTGCTGCGTTTCCAGGGCAGGATTTTTCGTTGCGCTATCGGTAAGGGCGGCAGGCGCACCGATAAACGCGAAGGTGATGGCGCAACGCCGATAGGATTATTGCCGCTCCGCCGCTTGCTGTATCGTGCGGATCGTTTGGCACGGCCAAGCGCTGATGTGCCTGTCGCGCCTATCGCGCCCGATGATGGCTGGTGCGATGATCCAGCCCATGCCGATTACAATACGCAAATCCGCCTGCCGCATCCGGCGCGGCATGAGGCGCTGTGGCGCGCTGACGGAGTTTATGATGTGATCGGCGTTCTGGGTTGGAATGATGCACCGGTCGTGCGCGGGCGGGGGAGTGCGATTTTCCTGCATTTGGCCCGGCCGGGCTTCACCCCGACCGAAGGCTGCATTGCGCTTGAACAGCGCGATTTGCTGCGCGTGCTGGCTGAGGGCTTGGCGGCGATTGACGTTTTGGCCTGAGAGTTTAGCCCACTGGCTTCTTGCCACCCCCCATTGGCGTTTCCCTGACGAATAGGGGCAGCGCATGGCCCGGCAGAAGGCCGCGTAAACCCGCCATCAGGGCCAAACCTTCTTCTTCCGGCACCTGGAAACGCGCGGTTCCCGGCGCGGGGTCCAGGCTATGCAAATAATAGGGTTTAATGCGGTTGCGGATCATGGCGCGGAGCAGCGCTTCCAAAACAGGCGCGGTATCATTCACACCACGCAGCAAGACGGTTTGCCCAAGCAAAGGCAAGCCAGCCTCGGCCAGCCGCACCAGCGCCGCCCCCGCATCGGGGGTGAATTCGCGTGCGTGATTGGCGTGCACCGCGATAAAGACCGGCTTAGGCTGGCGCATGGCGGCGACCAGCGGCCCCGTCACCCGTGCGGGATCAGCCACCGGCACGCGCGTATGGATGCGCAGCGTTTCAATATGCGCCATGCCGGCCAGCCGGCCTAGAATACTGCCGAGCCTGCGTGGCGAAAGCATCAACGGATCGCCCCCGGTCAGAATCACCTCCCGGATTGCTTCATGGCCTTCAAACCACGCGAAGGCTTCTTGCAGTTCCGCTTCCGTCAGCAAGCCCCCATCTGGGCCGACCTTCTCTCGCCGGAAACAGAATCGGCAATAGACCGGGCAGGCGAGCAAAGGTTTCAGCAGCGCGCGGTCCGGATAGCGATGCACCACGCCCTTTACGGGTGTGAAGGGCGCATCCGCCGTTGGGTCTTCCAGCTCATGCGGTGCGGTAATCAGCTCCGTCGCATCGGGGATATATTGCAGCGCGATCGGATCAGCCGCATCGGCCGGGCTGATCAGCGCGGCCATGGCCGGGGTAATGGCGGTGGCGTAGCGGGCCGCGACAGCTTCCAGCGCGGGCAGCACCGCATCCGGCACCAAGCCTGCGCGTGCAAGGTCTTGCGGGCTGCGCAGCGTGCGGCTCTGGTCTCGGGCGATGGGCTGGGGCATGGTCGGCTTCGCCTATACCACCGTTGAAAGCGCAGCAATGCCCTTGCCCACTTGGCACCCGGAAGCCTTCGCCGCGCGGCTGCCCTTCCTGGAACGCCGCGCGCGGCTGACCGCCGAAACCCGCGCCTTTTTCATTGGCCGTGGCTACCGCGAAGTGGAAACGCCTGCGCTCGTGCCCGCCCCGGGGGCGGAGGTGCATTTGCGCGCCTTCGCCACGCGGTATGAGGCGCATTTGGGCCAAGGCGCTTCGCGTGAACTGTGGCTGCGTACCTCACCGGAATTGGCGCTGAAGCGGTTGTTGGTGGCGGGTGCGGGGCCGGTATTCGAATTGGCGCGGGTATGGCGGAATGGCGAAACCTCTCCCCGTCATGCGCCCGAATTCACCATGCTGGAATGGTATCGCCCGGGGCTTGGCTTCCATGACCTGATGGCGGAGACTGAGGAATATATCCGCGCCGTCGCGCCGCGCATCGTGGCGCATGGCACTGTGACGACCGATCTCGGCCTGGCTTTTGAACGCATCACCATGGCGGAAGCTTTTGACCGCTGGTGCAATGGGCTGGATATTCTAGCGACCGAGGGCGATGCGGCGCGGCTACACGCGGCGGCCCAAGCCGCCGGCTTCACGCCGCGCGCGGATGAGGGGTGGGAGGATTTGTTCTTCCGCCTGCTGCTGGAACATATCGAACCGAATCTGGGGCGCGGGCGCGCGACCTTCCTGACAAATTGGCCGGCACCACAAGCAGCCCTTGCGCGGCGGGACCCGGCTGACCCGCGCGCGGCACTCCGTTTTGAACTTTTCGTGGCCGGGCTTGAGCTGGCCAATGCCTTTGATGAGCTGACGGACCCCGCCGAACAGCGCGCGCGCTTCATTGCGGATACCGCGGAACGCCAGCGTATCAGCGGTGAGCGCGGCTGGGAGGTTGATGAGGATTTCCTGGCGGCCTTGGAACATGGCATGCCGGCCACGAGCGGCATTGCGCTTGGCTTTGATCGGCTGGCGATGCTGGTTGCCGGCGCGCGCGAGATTGGCGATGTGATGTGGTTATGAAGGGATTATTCGGCGCGCCGTAAGCGTTCCAGCATGGCCGCGCTTGCTTCGCGCGGCAGGGCGTAAAACACGAAAACATACGGGTCTGAGGCTTCAAACACCGATGGATCGGGTGAGGCGCGCTGCATCGTCGCGCGGTCCAGATCAGCCCAAGGATGCCATGCCCCGCGTAATTCGAAAAACACATCATAGCCAAGCGCATCAAGATAGGCTGGCACGGCATAGGTACTGCCTTCGCGATGGCGTTCCTCCAATTCCAGCGTTAGCACGGGGCGGCACCGCAGCAAGGTTTCGCGCGCGCCGCGCAGGATTTCATATTCGGCGCCCTCAGCATCCAGCTTGATGGCAGTGACATCTGCAAGGGCGAAATCATCCAACCGGCGGAGCGGCACGGTGAAGCGTTCCACCGCGACGCGCGCCGAGACATGCGCCGCGTAATCCTTGGCGGTGCTGGCCCATTGTTCCTGCGCCACGCCATCCAGTACTGGCATGGCAAGGGTGATGCTGCCCTCATGATCGCCAAGCGCCAAATGGTGGCAGGCAATGTAGGCGGGTTCCTCGCCAAAAGCCGCCCGCAGCGCGGCCTTCAGGCGGGCAAAGGCGCTCGGCAGGGGTTCAAAGGCCAGCACGCGGCTACCCGGCAGGCGCGCGAGTGGGATGGTCAGCAGCCCATCATGCGCGCCGATATCCACCAAAGTGCCAGGGCGATGCAGAAGCCTGTGGAAATTTTCCTCATCCATGACGAATTTTTCCCCTTCGGCCTGTTGCTTGGCCTAAGCTACCCGAAATCGCGCCCGGGGAGCGAATTTCAATGCCGATGCGTCTTTGTCAGCTTATCTATACCTCGCGGCCCTTTGGCTTCAATGCACCAATGCTGGATGACATTCTAACAAGGGCGCGCAGCCTGAATGCCGAGAACGGCATCACCGGCGCCTTGATCTGCCGCGCTGATATGTTCATGCAAATGCTGGAAGGCCCCCGCGCTGTAGTGACCGACACCTTCGGGCGCATCCTGGCCGATGACCGCCATGTGGATGTGACGCTGCTTTACGTGGGCGATGCGCCGGAACGGATCTTCCCCGACTGGTCCATGCGCGATGACCCGCCGCAAAGCTGGATGTGGAACCAGGCGGAGGTGCGCGAAGGCGCCATGCAGCTAGCCAGCGCTGCAGCCGCCTTTTCCGTCTTCCGCCGCCTGTCCCGCATGCCGGAGGAACGCCGCGCCATTTCGGGTTAATCCGCCGTCCAGCCGCCATCCACCAGCAGGGCAGACCCCGTCATCAGCGCGCTGGCGTCACTTGCCAGCAGCAGAATGGCGCCCATCAGATCCTCTACTTGGCCCACACGGCCAAGCTTGATCTTGGCTTCGACCTGTTCCCGAAAGCCAGGCGCTGCCAGGAAGGGTTTGGTGAGCGGCGTTTCGATGAAGGTGGGGCAGAGCGTATTCACCCGAATGCCATGCGGCGCGAGTTCCACCGCCATGGCCTTGGTGAGCCCTTCAATCGCCCATTTGGAAGCGCAATAAATCGTCCGATTGGGCGCGCCGACATGCCCCATCTGCGATGAGACATTAATGATGGAACCCGGGCGTTTTGCTGCCAGCAATCGCTTTGTCACTTGCTGGGCCAGAAAAAACGCGGCCCGGACATTGAGGCCCATCACCGCATCGAAATCATCCAAAGTCACATCGGTGAAGGGTTTCGGGCGATTGGTGCCGGCATTGTTCACCAGAATATCGAAGGGTTCGGCCTGCATGATCGCGGCTTCCGTCGCGGCAAGGTCCAGCACATCCAAAGCAAGCGCCTCAGCCGCGCCGCCCTTGGCGCGAATGGCGGCGGCGGCGGCTTCAATTTCTCCAGCGCTGCGGGCCAGTAGCGTGACATGCGCGCCGTGATCCGCCAGCGCCGCAGCGGCGGCCAAGCCAATCCCGCGGCCGGCGCCACTCACCAAGGCGCGGCGGCCATCAAGGCGGAAGGAAGGGGTGCGGGGCAAATCCATGATGGGCATTCCTGAAACCATTGCTTCGGTGGTATCACAAGCCGAGCGTGGCGCGCCAATCCGCGGCCTTCACCAACCGCACACCCTGCTGCCGCGCGGCGCGTATCTCAGCGGCACTCGGAAACCCGCAATAGGGCAGGGGGGACTCTGCCTCACCTGCCGCCTTGCCTTCCTCCAGCGCACGCAAGACATCGCTGATCATGGGCAAAGCCGCTGCATGCAGCAGCCGCGCGGCGGTGGAAGCGGAAACGCCGGGAGGCAACGCATGGGCGCGTTGTGCCAGCACCTGGCCGGTATCAATGCGCGCGGCAATGCGGTGGATGCTGACGCCCGTGGCCCCCGGCGCTTCCTGCAAAGCCCAAAAGGCGGGGATGGGGCCGCGATGGCGCGGCAGCAGCGAGGGGTGGATATTCACCCCACCCATCGGCGCCAAAGCGAGCGTTTCCAGCGTAAAAATCTGATCGAAATGAAAGGAAAGGATCACATCGGGCCGCGCGGCCAGCAAAGCCGCGTGACAGGCTGGGCCATTCACATCCTCAACCTGAAGCAACGCAATGCCGCGCGTGTGCGCCACATCCGCAAGGCCGTGGCGCATGCGCAAGCGTCCCGCCAGTGACGGCAAAACGAAATTGACGAAAAGATAGGGCAGGAAGCGCAAGCCTGATCGGCGCAAATGCCGCCAGAATTGCCCGAAGGCCCCGCCCGCCGCAGTGCGATAGGGTGAAGATCGCCCAATCAGCACAATCTCCGCCGCATGGGCTTCCACAAATGCCCGCACGGCGCCGGCGCTGGCCAGGCTTTCCAGCGTGAAGAGCGCAATACGAAGCGGGGCTTTATTCACCCCAAGCGCCGCGCCGTTTCAATCGGCTGCCGTCGCATAAGGAATATTGCGCCCACCATAGCGGCGCAGGCGGATATTCGCCTGTTCCGCATGGCCCGCGAAACCTTCCAGCATACATAGGCGGGAGCAGTATTCACCGATCATCGCCGAAGCCTCATCGGTCAAGACGCGCTGATAGGTGCAGGTCTTCATGAACTTCCCGACCCAGAGCCCGCCCGTATAGCGCGCGGCTTTCTTCGTGGGCAGCGTGTGGTTGGTGCCGATTACCTTGTCGCCATAGGAAACATTGGTGCGCGGCCCCAAAAACAGCGCGCCGTAATTCGTCATGTGTTGCAGGAAGTAATCCGGATCGCGCGTCATCACCTGCACATGTTCGGATGCGATACGATCAGCTTCCGCGACCATTTCATCTTCACTGTCGCAGATGATCACCTCGCCATAATCTTCCCAGGCCTTGCGGGCGATGGCGGCGGTGGGCAGGATGGTGAGCAGGCGTTCCACCTCGGCCATTGTCTCGCGCGCCAGTTTTTCCGAGGTGGTCAGCAGCACCGCAGGTGAATTCGGCCCGTGTTCTGCCTGGCCCAAAAGATCGGTCGCGCAGATTTCACCATCCACGGTTTCATCAGCGATGATCAGCGTTTCAGTAGGGCCCGCGAAAAGATCAATGCCGACGCGCCCATATAATTGGCGCTTGGCTTCCGCGACAAAGGCGTTGCCGGGACCGACCAACATATCCACGGGCGCGATGCTCTCCGTACCCAGCGCCATGGCGCCCACCGCTTGAATGCCGCCCAGGCAATAAATCTCATCCGCGCCAGCCAAATGCTGCGCCGCCACTATGGCGCGGGCGGGCCTGCCTTCAAAAGGTGGCGCGCAGGTGATGATGCGCTTGCAGCCCGCGACCTTCGCCGTCACCACCGACATATGGGCCGATGCCAGCAGCGGGTATTTGCCGCCGGGCACATAGCAGCCAACCGAATTGACCGGGATATTGCGATGGCCCAGCACCACGCCCGGTAGGGTTTCCACTTCAATATCGCGGAGCGCTGCCTTTTGGTGCTCAGCGAAATTGCGCACCTGTTCCTGGGCGAAGCGGATATCAGCCAGGTCACGCGGCGTGAGTTCATCAAGACACGCCTGGATTTCGCCTTCGCTCAGGCGGAAATTCTGCCGGTCCCATTTGTCGAAGCGGATGGAGAGTTCGCGCACCGCGGTATCACCACGCGCCTTGATATCGGCCAGAATGCCCTCAACCGTGGCGCGCACCTTGGCGTCATCTTCCGCCACCGCATCCGCATCCCGGCCCCGCTTCAGGAAACGCGCCATGTTCTACCCCTTCTCTGGCTTCTCCGCCGTGCTTGAAGCCCCCGGGGCGGGCCGTCAAGCGGAGCATTTTCAAGCCAAGCGGAATCGCTTGGCGACTCGGAAAATGCGACCAAACAAAAGCCGGTTTGACCGAGCGGCATAACGGGGGAAGTATTCGTCCCATGACGCCAGCCGAATTGCTCGCCCCTATCGTGGGGCCGAAGAATTGCCTCATTGAGGATGCCGATATCGCCCCCTACGCGGTGGATTGGCGCGGAACCTATCGTGGCACGCCGCGCGCCGTGCTGCGCCCGGGCTCGGTTGAGGAGGTTTCGGCTGCAGTCCGCGCCTGCGCCGCCGCCGGGCTTGCCATTGTGCCCGCTGGTGGGCGCACCGGGCTTTGTGGCGGCGCCGTGGTGCAGGATAACGGCCCGCCCGCGGTGGTGATGAGCCTGGAACGGCTCAACCGCATCCGCGATGTGGATGCAAAGGATTTCTCGCTGGTCGCGGAAGCGGGCTGCATCATCCAGAATGTGCAGGAAGCTGCGGCAGCAGCGGGCCGGCTTTTCCCGCTTTCCTGGGGCGCGCAGGGGTCAGCCATGGTGGGCGGCGCGCTTTCCACCAATGCGGGCGGCATTCGCACCATTCGCTGGGGCAATGCGCGGGATCTGGTGCTGGGCTTGGAAGTGGTTCTGCCTGATGGGCGCGTGCTGAATGATCTGCGGCGCGTGCGCAAGGATAATAGCGGCTATGCTTTGCGCCATTTGTTCCTGGGGGGCGAGGGCACGCTTGGCATTATCACGGCCGCCGCGCTGCGTCTGGTGCCGGCGCTCAAGCGGGTTGAGACCGCCTTTGTCGCCGTTCCATCGCCTGATGCGGCGCTGTCGCTTTTGTCGCGCATGTTGGAATCGGGCGCGGATGTGATTGCCTTTGAATTGATCCGCAAGGAATGCATGCAGGTGGTGGAACGCCATGGGCTGCGTACGCGCATGCCGATGGCACTCGAAAGCCCTTGGTATGTCATGGTGGAAATCGCCGCGGCGCATCCTGCCGTGCCGCTCAAGGAAATGCTGGAAGATACTTTGGCGGAAGCGGCGGAAGCGGGTGATTGCACCGATGCGGTGCTGGCCGCCAATGAGGATCAGCGCGCCGGCTTCTGGCGTATTCGGGAAGACTACCCGGATTGCCAGCGCCGCAACGGGCCTTATGTCGGCACCGATACCGCCGTGCCGGTTTCATCCGTGCCGCGCTTTCTAGCGCGCGTTGAAAAGGAATTGGTGGCTGGCTGGCCGGAAGGCGAGCTGTTCATGATCGGCCATGCGGGGGATGGGAATATCCATCTTGGCATGGGGGCGCCGAAGGGCATGGACTACAAGGATTGGGCGTCTCGCGCGGCGGGGCTTGAAGCGCTGGTCAATAGCATCGCGGTGGAGATGGGCGGCAGCTTCAGCGCGGAACATGGCATTGGCCAATCCAAGCGCCACGCCATGGCATCGCTGAAGGACCCCGTGGCGTTGGATGTGATGCGCGCCATCAAGGG
>CAMCZJ010000036.1 GCA_945886995.1 Asaia bogorensis | reverse complement strand
AGAACACGGCCCTTACAACACTGAATGCCGCCGTGGGCGCACTTGGTGGCACGCCGCGCTACCAATCGCTGCGTGAAGCCGCCGCCGCGCTGCAACGTGCTCATGAAACATTGGAAGCGCCCTCTGCGCTCCGGGCACGCGAAGCGGCGTCTGGCCAGGATGTCGCAGCCGCAGCGGCACGTTTGAATGATGCGGGGGCGCGTTTCCAAACCGTCATCGGTCCCGTGCTGACGGCTGCAGCCGAAGAAGCAAGGCGCAACCGCCCAGCCCAACCGCAGACACTGCCAATGCAGGTTCTGCCAATCATTCTGGGCACGCTTGCCTTGGTCTTGGCTGCGCTTTCGGCGCTTGGCACGCTGCGTCGCGCCGCACCCAATGCCCCCGCCCCTCTGCGCGCTGAAAAGCGCCCAGATACCGGCCTTCTTGCGACACTGCGCGCCGATCTGACCAGCGTGACAACCGCACGGGATGAAGCGCAGGCCGAATTCAGCCGGCTCAAGACCGAATATGCTGCGCTGCGCGCGGAAGCCAGCCGCGTGCTGGAGGTGGAAATTGCGCCCCGCCTGAATGGCCTATCGCAGGAAGCCAAAACCAGCCGCGAAGCCCTTGCCACATTGAATGATGCACAGCTTTCTGCGCGGGAAGCCACCGCCAGCATCGGCACCAGCGCCGACCGCGCGCGGGAGGAAACGGGCAAGGTCGCGGCTGCGGCGGAAGAACTCACCGCCACGGTTGCGGCGGTTTCCGATCAAATCCGCAATTCAGCGGCGATCGCCGCGCAAGCCCTGAGCGACGCCGGGCGCACCGATGCCATTGTGCAGGGCCTGTCGGGCGCGGCGGAGAAGATCGGCGATGTGGTAAAGCTGATCACCGCCATCGCCGGCCAGACCAATCTTTTGGCATTGAACGCCACCATCGAAGCGGCGCGCGCCGGTGATGCGGGCAAGGGCTTTGCCGTTGTTGCTTCCGAAGTGAAGGCGCTGGCGACGCAAACCGCCAGGGCGACTGAGGAGATTTCCCGTCAGGTGAATGAAATCCGCAGTACCTCTGCCGAAGCGGTCACGGCCATTCAGGGCATCGCCCAGGTGGTGCAGCGCATTGACAGCATCGCCGCCGAAGCGGCTGAGGCGATTGAACAGCAAGGCGCCGCGACGCGCGAAATCGCCCAAGGCATCGCCGCAGCGGCCGACGGCACTTCAGCCGTTGCAGGCGCGGTGGCGGCGGTACAGGGCGGCATGGAAGCCACCGGCGCGCCCGTCACCGCGCTGGGCCGGCATGCCGATGCGATGGCGCAGCAAAGCGCTGTCCTGCAACAGGAAATCGTCACCCTGGCGGCCCGGCTGCGGGCCGCCTGATAAGGCCAGCGGGGCGCTTGTCGCCGGGCGGGGAGCGGGATAGACCCATGCCCCATGTCGCATAACAGCTTCGGCCATTTGTTCCGCGTCACCACCTGGGGCGAAAGCCACGGGCCAGCGATTGGCTGCGTGGTGGATGGCGCGCCCCCGCGCATGACGCTTTCGGAAGCTGATATCCAGCCCTTTCTGGATCGGCGGCGGCCAGGCCAGTCCAAATTCGTGACGCAGCGCCAGGAAGCGGATCAGGTGCGTATCCTGTCCGGCGTGTTTGAAGGCCAAACCACCGGCGCGCCGATTTCACTGCTGATCGAAAATACCGACCAGCGGTCCAAGGATTACGGGGAAATCAAGGATCGCTTCCGCCCCGGTCATGCCGATATTGCCTATGAACTGAAATATGGCATTCGCGATTATCGCGGCGGCGGGCGTTCCAGCGCGCGGGAAACCGCCATGCGCGTTGCCGCTGGCGCCATTGCGCGCAAGGTGCTGGGCGATGGCGTGCGCATTCGTGGCGCGCTGGTAGCGATGGGCGGCGATGCGGTGGACCGCGCCCATTGGGATTGGCGCGCGGTGGACGAGAATGATTTTTTCTGCCCGGACCGCGCCGCCGCCGCACGCTGGGAAGAACAGCTGCTGGCGCTGCGCAAATCCGGCAATTCAGTCGGCGCGGTGATCGAAATTGTGGCGGAAGGCGTGCCCCCCGGCCTCGGCGCGCCCATTTACGGCAAGCTGGATGCGGATTTGGCCGGCGCGCTGATGGGCATCAATGCCGTCAAAGGGGTTGAGATTGGCGATGGCTTCGCCGCAGCCGCGCTGACCGGCACCGCCAATGCGGATGAAATGCGCATGGGTGCGGGCGGCTTGGTGGCCTTCCAGGCCAATCATGCCGGCGGCGTTTTGGGTGGCATCAGCACCGGCCAGCCGATTGTGGCGCGCTTTGCGGTGAAACCCACCAGTTCCATCCTGGAACCACGGCTTGGGGTGGACCGCTTCGGGCAGGATGTGGAGATCATCACCAAGGGCCGGCACGACCCCTGCGTTGGCATCCGCGCCGTACCCGTGGGGGAAGCGATGATGGCGCTGGTGCTGGCGGATCATTTGCTGCGCCACCGGGCGCAAAACCCGGACGCACCAAGCGCGGCGCGCCTGCCGCGTAACTGATTGCCGTGGTAAGGGCCTAAACGAAGATTATCGGCCCGGCTTCATCGGGCAACGCGGAAGCCGATATTGTCAGCGCGGGTGCCGGCAGACATGCCGTGACGCATCGCTGACCGCAGAAATTGCTGTGCATTGCTCCAGGAACCACCGCGCAAAACACGCCAGGCGCAGCCGCTTACGATTACAGGTTCGGCAGCGTCGCTTGGCGCATTGTTATAGGTGCGTTCAAGGCAATCCTGCACCCATTCCCAGACATTGCCATGCATGTCATGCAAACCGAAACGATTTGGCGGATAGCTGCCCGCAGGCCGCGCGCGCGCGACGGTACCCCCGTAATTCGCCAAGCTCTCATTGATGGTATTGCCCATTGTGAAGGGCCGGTTGGACCCGGCCCTGACAGCAAACTCCCATTCGGCTTCGGTCAATAACCGGTACTGCTTGCCCGTGCGGGCAGTCAGCCAGCGCAAATATTGTTGCGTGTCATCCCAACTGACATTCACCACAGGCTGGCGGCCCCGGCCCCAGCCCTGATCATGCGGGCGATGGCTGCACGCACCAGCGGTAAGGCAGGCATCCCATTCCGCGAAGGTCACTTCGAAGACACCCACCGCCAAGGGCGCGCGCAGGGTGACGATGCGCTGCGGTCCTTCATTGTTATAGCGTCCAACTTCAGCCGCAGGGCTGCCCATGATGAATTGCCCAGGCGGAATCACCATCAGTTCCGGACAATCGGCACAATCACGAAAGCTGCGGCCCACCGGAGCGGGATAGTCGCCACCCCCTTGAGACGAAGGAGGGGGCGGGGAGGCTGGCCGCCCTTGGGCGCGCAATTCCCCAGGCACGGCAAGCAGAAGGAAGCCGAGGGCGAGGGCGGCACGAATCCAGACGAGTTGCTTCATCACGACTCGCGTAGGATAGGCGGCCTCCGGAAAAAACTCTACGGGGCGCCTGGGGGGCGGCAGCGCCCCGCGCCTTTTCCGCCGCAATCCTGCCATGCCCGCCATGGCGCCGCCGCAAAAGTCCTGAAAATACCTTGCCTTAGACGTAAGCCCGCCTTGCCGGCAGGGTCATATCTCCTGGCGCACGGTTCAAACATAGGAGGACAAGATGCGCTACATGACGAAGACCTCACTTATCGCCACCGGCCTTGCTTTCGCGCTGACAGGCGCGGCACTCGCCCAGGGGACGGCCAGCACCGCCCCCGCCCAGGGCAGCCGTCCCGCCGCTCAGGCGCCGGCAACGGCCAAACCCGCTGATGCCACGACTGGGCAGGTGCGGGGGGATCAGGGGAACGGCCAGAACCGCGCGGTAGCGCCGGCGGCCCCCTCAGGCGGTGCCACCCGCTAAGGCAGGAGGAAGAGCCGGCGGGCGGCGCCTAACCGCTCGCCGGCCAGCTACAAGGCCCGCCCCCTCATCGGGGCGGGTTTTGTCGTTTTCAACCCCGTGTACGGCCCGAAAGATTGACGTGTCCCAAAACCCGGACGCAAATTCCCCCGATAGCAAGACCCATTGGGGGAGGATCCAGGCATGGCTGATGAATTGATCGCGCTGAAACCGGAAATCGTCGCCAAGGCGCGTGTCACGGAAGCGCAGCGCATGGCCATGTATGACGCAGCGTCGAAGGACCCCGAAGCCTTCTGGCGTGCTGAAGCGGGCCGCATTTCATGGATGACGGCTCCGACGAAAATCAAAAACACCGACTTCAATGGCAATGTTTCGATCAAGTGGTTCGAAGATGGGGTGCTGAATGCCTCAGTCTCCTGCCTTGATCGGCATTTGGCGACACGTGGCGATCAGGTGGCGATCCTTTGGGAAGGCGATGACCCGGCTGCCGATTGCAAAGTGACCTACCGGGAATTGCATGCCCGCGTCTGCAAACTGGCCAATGCCATGCGCAAGCTTGGCGTGAAGAAAGGCGACCGCGTTTGCATCTATCTGCCGATGATCGTCGAAGCTGCGGTCGCCATGCTGGCCTGCGCGCGCGTCGGCGCTGTTCATTCCATCGTCTTTGGCGGGTTTTCACCGGACAGCCTGGCATCGCGCATTCAGGATTCCGCATGCGTCATGCTGATTACGGCGGATGAGGGCCGGCGCGGCGGGCGGCGCGTGCCGCTCAAGGTCAATGCGGATGAGGCACTGCTGAGTTGTTCATCCATCCAAAACGTGATTGTCGCGCGCAATACGGGCGGCAATGTGGAGATGATGTCTGGCCGCGATCATTGGTGGGATGCCATCACCACCGGCCAGCCCGAGACTTGCGAGCCCGAGCCGATGGGCGCGGAAGACCCGCTTTTTATCCTTTATACGTCAGGCAGCACGGGCAAGCCCAAGGGTGTGTTGCACACCACCGGCGGCTATATGGTCTGGGCATCTTACACGCATGAAAAAGTTTTCGATTACCGCGAGGGCGAAATCTATTGGTGCACCGCCGATGTCGGCTGGGTGACCGGGCACAGCTATATTGTCTATGGCCCGCTCGCGAATGGCGCGACCACGCTGATGTTTGAAGGCGTGCCGAGCTGGCCCGATTCCGGGCGCTTCTGGCAGGTGGTGGCGAAGCACAAGGTGAATATCTTCTACACCGCACCCACCGCGATCCGCGCCCTGATGCGCGATGGCGAAGCGCCGGTGCAAAAGCATGACCGTTCAAGCCTCCGTATCCTGGGCAGCGTGGGTGAGCCGATCAACCCGGAAGCCTGGCTTTGGTATTACCGCGTGGTGGGCGATTCCCGCTGCCCGATTGTGGATACCTGGTGGCAGACGGAAACCGGCGGCATTTTGATCTCACCCTTGCCAGGTGCGGTGGCGCAAAAGCCAGGCTCCGCCACGCTTCCCTTGCCCGGTGTGAAGCCCGCCTTGGTGGATGGGGAAGGCAAGCTGCTGGACGGCGCGACCGAGGGTAATCTGGTTATCCTGGATAGCTGGCCCGGGCAGATGCGCACGGTTTATGGCGATCATGAACGCTTCGTGCAGACCTATTTTTCCACCTTCAAGGGCATGTATTTCACCGGCGATGGCGCGCGGCGTGATGCGGATGGTTATTACTGGATCACGGGCCGCGTGGATGATGTGATCAACGTGGCGGGCCACCGCATGGGCACGGCTGAGATTGAAAGCGCGCTGGTCGCGAACCCTGCGGTTGCGGAAGCGGCAGTCGTTGGCATGCCGCACGACATCAAAGGCCAGGGCATCTATGCCTATGTCACGCTGATGGCGGGTGTTGAGCCCACGGATGTGCTGCGCAAGGAATTGGTCGCCTGGGTGCGGAAGGAAATCGGCCCCATCGCGACACCAGATGCCATTCAATGGGCACCGGGCCTGCCGAAAACCCGTTCCGGCAAAATCATGCGCCGTATCCTCCGCAAGATCGCCGCGAATGAGGTGGATGGGCTTGGCGATACCAGCACACTCGCTGATCCGGCTGTGGTAGATGAGCTGGTGGCGAATAGGGTGCGGTAGCGCAGGGACCGAGAAGCGCCCAGACTGGGGCGCGGAGGAAACATCATGCAAGACAATACGCGCCTCACCGGCAAGGTCGCCATCGTCACCGGCGCTGGCTCTCGTAATCCTGGCGCGGGTGCGACCAATATCGGCAATGGTCGCGCCATTGCAGTGCTGATGGCCATGCGTGGCGCCAAGGTGCTGCTGTTGGATGTTGACCGCGCAGCTTTGGAAGAAACCGCGCGCCTGATCGCCGCTGAAGGCGGTGTTTGCGCGGTAGCAGAAGCCGATGTCTCAAAAGCCGATGATTGCGCGGCGGCGGTGGCGGAAGCCGTCAGGCTTTGGGGGCGCGTGGATATTCTCGTGAATAATGTCGGCATCAGTGGCCCCGCTGGCAATGCCGAAGGCGTGGACCCGGATGCTTGGGATTACGCCATGCAGGTCAATGTAAAATCCGTCATGCTCATGGCGAAATATGCCGTGCCGGAAATGCGCAAATCGGGCGGTGGTGCCATTGTGAATCTGTCGTCGGTTGCCGGGCTGCGCGCGGGGCATCCGGGCCTGCTTTACGCCACCACTAAGGGCGCGATTGTGCAAATGACCCGCGCCATGGCCGGGCATCACGGGGCGGATAACATCCGCGTCAATGCCGTGGCCCCCGGCTATGTCTATACGCCCATGGTGGCATCGCGCGGCATGACGGATGAATTGCGCCAGCAGCGCGCGCAATCGGGCATGCTGAGATTTGAAGGCAGCGCCTGGGATGTGGCGGAGGCTGCGTGCTTTCTGGCCTCACCAGCCGCGCGCTGGATCACAGGCGTCATCCTGCCGGTGGATGCCGGGCGTTCGGCGGGCAATGCCGCTGGCGCATCGCCTAAGCCGGCGGGGGCGCTGCGTTAGGGGGATGGAATAACCAGCGCCGGCACCGCAAGCCCACCAGCGCGGCCCAGAATACCCTTGCTCTGCACACCAATAATCGCGAAGCGGCCATCAGCACCGCGCAGCAATAACGGCCCGCCGGAAGATCCCGTGGTGCCGGCGCAATCATGCGCAAGCATCACGCCCTCTTGCTCAATCCGGCGCAGGCCCAAATAGCGGCAGGCTGGGTCCACCAGCAGCGTGCCGGGGTCATCGCGCTGAAAGCCAGGCAGGGCGAGGATACTACCTGCCGGCGGTGTTTCGCGCAGAAGGGGCAGCACGCGGCCCGCACCAATAGGCGCATCCAGCGAAACCAGCGCCCAATCCGAAGCCCAGGGTGCTTCCCGCGCTGGGTCAAAGCCCGCGCCGATACGCAGCGCGACGCCGCGCGCCTCTGCGCCACCGACTGAAACGCGAAGCCGCGCGGGCGGCAGCAATGCCGTGCCCGCCGCATCCTTCAGGCAATGCGCCGCGGTCAGCACCAAGGCGGGCGCCACCATGGCACCCGTGCAAAGCCCGGCCCCTTCCGCTTCAATTGAGGCCACAGCATGCCAGGGCGGATGGGCCACCGGCACGGGCAGGCGCGGATCAGGCCCAGGGTTCAACCCCGCGACCTGCGCCAAAGCGGGCGAGGCCAAACACAGCACCACCGCCAGAATCAGCCGCATGAGGCAAGCAAACGCGCCACAAATTCCGGCACAATTTCGGTCGCTGGGCCGTGATGCGCTTCATGAAACAGCGCTGTCCCTTCGGTTTCTTCCAGGTTCAATTCCACGCAGCGCGCCCGCGCGCGCACCGCCCGCACAAAGCCCGCAGCAGGATAGACCTGGCCCGAGGTGCCGATGGCAACAAACATGCCGCAATCATCCAACGCGGCTTCGATTTTTTCCATCTCCAACGGGATTTCGCCGAACCAGACAACATGCGGGCGGAGCCGCCCCGCTGCGCCACAAGCCGGGCAGGCAGCATGCGCTGTGATATCCTGCGCCCATTCGCTGACGCCGCCACAAGCAAGGCAGCGCGCCTTCAGCAATTCGCCATGCATGGCAATGACATTGCGCGATCCCGCGCGCCGATGCAGGCCATCTATGTTCTGCGTTACCAGAGTCACCGGCGCGGGCCAGGCGGCTTCCAGCCGCGCCAGGGCAAGATGTGCTGCGTTTGGCTGAATGGCGGGATCACGCAGCTGCGCGCGGCGCGCATTGTAAAAACCCTGCACCAGATCCGGATTGCGCGCGAAGGCTTGGGGCGTTGCCACATCTTCAATCCTGTGGCGCGCCCAGATGCCATCGGCATCGCGAAAAGTGGCCAAGCCGGATTCGCGGGAAATTCCCGCGCCAGTCAGGATAACAATGGGCAGCGCCATCAGCTTGTGGGTGGCGCCGGCGGGGTGCAACTTTGCGGTGGGCGCGGAAAGGGTTGGTCCGGGCGCGGCGGCGCGGGGTTTTCGCTTTGCTGCGGCGGGGCGGTGGCAGGCGCATCAAGGCAGGGACCAAGCGCCAGCAGGGCAAGCATCATCAGCATGGCAGCCTCCTTCCCAGGAAGTTCAGCATAATGGCCAGGGCCACCGCAATGGCGGGGTTGCGGCGCGGCGCAGCCTCAGGGAGTGTAGCCGCAGAAGCATTGGGGAAACAGCGCGTGGCCGGACCGGATCAAGGCAGTATCGAGACGCGCTATTCCTGGATTGTCGCCATGACGGCAGTGACCATGCTCTCCCTCGCGGCCGGCGGGCCCATCACCGTGGTGGTCGGCCTGGTGCAGATTGCCGAGGATTTTGGCAGCGGGCGTTCCCTGCCATCGCTTGCCAATTCACTCGCCTATTTCGGCACCGCCATTGGCGGCATGGTCTGCGGCGTGATGGTGGCGCGCTTCGGCCAAAGGCTGGTCGCGATGATCGGCGGCATCTCCGTGGCGCTTGGGTTGATGCTGGCGTCCTTCGGGGAAAGCTGGTCCTTGCTGGTGGGGCTTGGGCTTGGCGTTGGGCTATTTGGCAATGGCGCGCTGTTCCCGCCGATGCTTGCTTATGTGTCCTTGTGGTTCGACCGGCGCCGCGGCACAGCACTCGCGCTTGTGGCTTCCGGCCAGTATGTCGCCGGGTTTTTGTGGCCGCCGATATTTGAACGCGCCATCGCCAATTTTGGCTGGCAGCGGACGATGTTTGGCTATGGGATTTTGGTGGCCGCCATTGCGGTGCCTTTGGCGGCGCTGGTGCTGCGCCCACCGCCGGCGCAACCCACCACCGGCAATTTTGCCGAGAAAATGCAGCCAGGCGCGCGCGTGCTTGGCATGAACGGCAATCTGGCTTTCTTTCTATTGGCTTTCTGTTCCTTCCTCTGCTGCATCCCCATGGCCATGCCAGCGTCCCATCTTGTTGCGTTCTGTGGCGATCTTGGTATTTCCGCGTCGCGCGGTGCGCTCATGCTTTCGGTGCTGACCTTCGCGGCTTTCATGGCGCGGCAATTCTGGGGTTGGCTATCGGATAAAATCGGCGGGCTATGGACGATTGTATTCGGATCACTCGCGCAAATCCTTGGCATGCTCGGCTTTCTGGCAACGCAGGATGAGGCTGGGTTGTTCTTCGTGGCCGCCGCTTACGGGCTTGGCTTCAGCGGCATCATTCCCGCCTATGTACTGACGCTGCGCGCGCTATTCCCAGCTTCCGAGGCGCATTGGCGTGTACCCACATTATTGTTCTTGAGCCTTTCCGGCATGGCGGCGGGCGCATGGCTTGCGGGGTATATTCATGATTGGCTGGGCTTCTACGCGGCTGCCTGGTGGGCCGGTATTGGCTTTAATCTGGTGCAATTCGCGCTCATTCTGTTTCTGCTGCAACGCTGGCGGCGTGGGCTGGCGGCGGGGTGACCGCGCTGGATTTTCAGCCCGCCTCCAGTGCAGCGCGCAGCCTATGCAGCAAGGCTTCGCGCGCGGCATCATCCCTGGCACCCTCGGTTGCACTTTCAATCGCGAGCATCAGCGCCGCGCGTTGATTATGCCAATCCGGCGTGCCGCTGCGCGCCGGATCAACGCGCCGGCCCTTGCTTTCCAGCCGCTTGGGGCGCGCGCCTTTGGGCAGCGACCAACGCTCATCCAAGACGGGCATGAACACCTGGTCTGAGGCCGCGACCTTGCTGTCCTTCAGCCGTTGCGCGAGCGCGTCCATCGCTTCAATCTCGCCATGCACCAGAAACACGCCACCCGGCAAGCGCCCGCGTGCGGCCAACCAGCGTGCCAATTCGGTTGCATCGGCATGGCCGGAAAAATCATGAATCTCCACGATCTTTGCTGCCACGCGAATGCTCTCGCCCTGAATACGCACCTCTGGCTTGCCTTCCTGTAAGAACCGCCCAAGCGTGCCTTGCGCTTGATAGCCCGTGAGCATCACAGTCGCCGCCGGGTGCCAGAGCCAGCGCTTCAAGTGATGCCGGATGCGCCCCGCATCGCACATGCCGGAGCCGGCGATGATCATGTGAAAGCCCTCAGTTTCTGCGATGCGGCGGCTGGCTTCGCCGCTTTCAGTCGGGCGGATCAAAGGCGAACGCAGGGCGTGGCTGATGGATGCGCCATTTTCAAGCGCCTTCGCATGCTCCAGAAACACATCCGTCGCGCGGATCGCTAATGGGCTATCCATGAAAATAGGCGCTTCGGGAATAGCGCCAGATTGCATCAGCGTTACCAAGTCCCAACAAATTTCCTGCGTGCGTTCCACCGCAAAGGCTGGAATCAGCAACACACCATCCGGCTTCGCCGCTTGGTTCACAATGGCGGCAAGCTTCTCCCGTCGCGCCACATGGTCCACACAAGGCTTATCCTCATCGCCATAGGTGCTTTCCAGGAACACATGATCCAGGGCGTCCGGCGCTTCGGATTCATGGTGGAACACCGAACAATCCGGCCCCAAATCGCCCGAGACCAACACGCGCAAGGGCGCATCCTCACCATCGGTGAATTCGATTTCGATGGAAGCCGAACCCAGCATATGCCCCGCATTCCACCAGCGCGCCCGCACCCCCGGCAACGGTTCAATCCAGCGATCAAAATCGACCGCGCGAAAGGCCGCAATCGTCGCCGCGCCATCTCCCGCGGTATAGATGGGCCGCACCGGCGCGCGGCCCCGATGGCGACTGCGGCGATTGAGCTGCGCGACTTCCATTTCCTGCACATGGCCTGAATCGGGCAGCATCACCGCGCAAAGATCCGCCGTTGGCGCCGTGGCGTGGATCACACCGCGAAAACCCGCAGCCCGGAGCTTGGGTAGTAGGCCGGAATGGTCAATATGCGCATGCGTCAGCAATACTGCATCAATTTCGCGTGAGTTGAAGGGAAACTCTTCCCAGTTCAGGGATTTGAGCGTCTTCGGTCCCTGGAATATGCCGCAATCCACCAGAAACCGGGCGCGATCTGTTTCAAACAAAAGACAATAGCCAGTAACCGTGCGCGCCGCACCACAGACCTGAACGGAAATCGCCATGAATCGCCCCTAATGCTGGCACGCCGCGCCAAGCTTGATCACTTGCGGCGTAACGCGCGCCGATTTGTCTTGATCCAGCGCAAAAACAGGAGGAAAATGTTTTCGATGGCGTGTGGGCAAGCAGAAGCCCCGCGCCACGAAGGCAAAGCAAACCGGCAGGCAGAAATGAACCCGCTAGATGTCACGCGTTCGATGATGGATGGCCTTGGTGCCGACGGCGATATCTGCATGAAATGCGGATCACGGTCGCTTGGGCTATGCGCGCCGCTGGACGCCGCGGCGCTGGATGATGTGGCGTCAGAAGGTGAAAGGCTAACGCTTGAACCGCGCAGCCCGATTTTCCATCAGGGCGATGAAGCGAAGTATGTCTATACGCTGACAGAAGGCATGGCGCGGCTGATGCGCGTTTTGCCCGATGGTCGGCAGGCGGCGATTGGTTTCCGTTTCGCTGGCGATATTTTGGGGTTCACACACCAAGCTGAAAATGCCTTTGGCGCTGAAATGCTGACCGGCGGGAAGATTTGCCGCATGGATCGCCGGCGCCTCGAACTATTGTTTCGTCGTTACCCCATGCTGGAACGGCGCTTTCTGGACCTTTGCACGCGTGAATTGGCGCAAAGCCAGGAACATATCATGGCACTTGGCCGCTTCACGGCCGAAGAACGCGTCGCGGCCTTCCTGCTTTCCCTTGTGGATGCGCAGCGCCGACGCAACCACAATGGACCGGTTTTCGATCTGCCGGCGACGCGCGCGGATATTGGTGAATTTCTTGGCCTAACGCTGGAAACCGTGAGCCGCGCCATCTCGAGCTTCCGGCGACGTGATCTCATCCGTCTGCATGGGCAAAATGGCGTCGAACTCCTGAATGAGGCTGCGTTGACAGCCCTCGGCACCGGCGAAGGTAAGGACGCCGCCTGAGGGCCAGAGCATTCACGCTGGCGCCATACTGCGATAGGCTTTGGGCTCCATAAGGAAACCGCCCATGAGTGATTTGCCCCGCAAGGTGGATATTGCCGAAGAAGGCCCACGAGAAGGCTTTCAGATCGAAAAGAACCCCATTCCCAGTGCTGACAAGATTGCGCTGATTGACGCGCTTTCAGCGACTGGATTGCAGCATCTTCAGGTGGCTTCCTTCGTTTCACCAAAGCTTGTGCCAGGCTGGGCGGATGCGGAAGCGGTGGTGGCGGGCTTCACCCCCAAGGCCGGTATTCACTACACCGCATTGTGGTTCAATGCGGCGGGGCTGGATCGCGCCCTGGCCTTCAAGGAACGCTTACATCTTTTTGGTTCCATCAGCCTTGCGGCTTCTGGGGCTTTTTCGCTGAAGAACCTGAACCGTGATCATGCCGGGCAGATTGAAGCCATGCGCAAGCAAACCGCGGCACATATCGCCGCTGGCGTGCCGGTTACGCGCATTGGGTTGCAAGCGGCTTTTGGCTGCAATTACGCTGGCGATGTCGCGCCCGCGCAGGTGATGGCAGCCGTAGCGGATGGGCTGGCCATCGCCGCGGAAGCCGGCGTCACGATTCAGGATTTGACTCTGGCGGATACCATGGGCTGGGCCAATCCACGCCAGATTGAAGCCGTGATCGGTGAAGTGCGAAGCCGCTGGCCGGAATTGCGGCTTGCACTGCATCTGCATGACACGCGCGGGCTTGGCATTGCCAATGCCATGGCGGGGCTGCGTATGGGTGTGGCGCGGTTTGATGCTGCGGTGGGCGGCCTGGGTGGCTGCCCTTTCGCCGGCCAGCCTGGCGCCCCCGGCAATATCGCGACCGAGGAATTGGCGCTGCTTTGCGCGGAGCTTGGGATCATCACTGGGATTGATCTGGAGGCGCTGGTGGAAGCGGGGCGCTTGGCGGAACGGGTTCTGGACCGGCGCTTGCCAAGTGCTGTACTGCGTGGCGGAACGTTAGCGCGGTTTCGTGCGCGTGCAGCCTGATAGATCGCTTCACTGGAAAGGTCGGTTATGTTCAACGTGGCGCTGATTCTGGAAGATTCCGCCATGCCACGGACGGTCTTCTGGGAAAAACTGCTGACCACATTTCAATCCTTGCCCAAGGTAGCGCCGCGTCAAATCTTCCTGCCGCAAGAAGATGTCGCCATGGAAACCAATTGGCCGCGCTACAAGGACAGGGCATCAAGCTATATCCGCGGTATGGGTCATGATCTATCCAACACTGGCGCGGTAAAAGCATATTATGATCGCATCATTGCAAGGGCCCGGGCGCATCCTCAGGACGTTATTCTGACCATCAACATGAATCCTTTCATCCGGATTCCCATTATGCTGAGGGGCCTCCACAACATTTATCCCGCGGATGGATGCCTTTCGGAACTTGATCGTTCACTCAACCCGCGCAGTATCTCGCTGCCGGCCCTGCCAATCCAGGTATCTCATCAAGATCATCATGGTGAAGGCAGGCGCAAGTATCTCGCGAGCTTTCAAGGTGTTCTTTCCCATCCTGTACGTGCTGCCTTGGGCAAATTGCATGATGGCGGGAAGTTCCAAATCAGGATCATCGAACCTGCCCGGCATGATGCTTTGAAGCTTGATGCAACGATAGGCCGGACCGATGAGGATTACCGGCAGATCATGACGAATGCGGATTTCGCCTTTATCCCAAGGGGCGATGCGTTGTTTTCCTATCGGCTATTGGAAGCGATGTCCTTTGGCTGTATCCCAATCATCCTGTCGGATAATTGGGTGTTGCCCTTTGATCGGCTGATTGATTGGTCTTCCTGCACCCTTCGGCCAAGGGAAGATGAGGTTGTGGCATGCGCCACGCTCTTGAAGCGCCTATCCGATGAGGAAGTCTTGGACCGCAAGAAGAAGGTTTTACAGATTTATGAGACATATTTTTCCTCACTCGAGCGTATGATAACCAATGGCTTGCTGGTAGAACTGGAACAGTGCCTAGCCCAAAGACCATAGCATGACCGAACCCATGGAAGATGCCCGCCGCTTCGCGCCCGCTGTCGCGCGCAACAAGGCTGCCATTGCAGAAGCGTTGACGCGCCATTTGCCGCAAGCGGGCGTAGTCCTGGAAATCGCGAGCGGTTCTGGCGAACACGCCCTGCATTTCGCCGCGCAATTTCCGGCGCTCACCTTCCAGCCCAGTGACCCCGATGCAGCATCACGCGCCAGCATCGCGGCGTGGCTGGGCGAAGCGCAGCACGCTAATCTGTTGCCACCCTTGGCGCTGGATGTCATGGCTGAAACCTGGCCGGCGCAGCGTGCCGATGTCGTGCTCTGCATTAACATGATCCATATCGCGCCATGGGGCGCGACAGTGGCGCTCATGCGCGGCACGGCCCGCTTGCTACCTGCGGGCGGCTTGCTGTTTCTCTACGGCCCTTTCAGACAGGGCGGTCAGCATACCGCACCAAGCAATGCGGAGTTTGATACCAGCCTACGCGTCCAGGATGCAGATTGGGGCGTGCGCGATCTGGAAGCTGTCGCAGCAGAAGCCAAAATCGCTGGCTTCGCCGCACCGCTTATTGAAGCCATGCCGGCGAATAATCTTTCGTTGATTTTTCGCCGGCTTGCATGATTGCCCACCACCTTTACCAAGCCGCCAAGTGGCTCCACTCGGCTCAGACAAGCACTAATGCGAAAGCAGCACTGGCACCGTCATTTCGCGGAGCAAGCTGCGCGTCACACCGCCCAGGATGAATTCGCGCAGTCGTGAATGGCCATAAGCGCCCATCACCAGCAAATCCGCACCCATATCGCTGGCATGATTCAGCAGCAGCGCCGAATCCGGAACATCGTCAGCTACCGCCTTGGCGACATTCACCTTCAGCCCATGGCGCGCCAGATGGCGGGCGATGTCCGCGCCTGGTTCATCCCCGTGCGCGCCAAGCCCGCGCCTGGGTTTGGCCAGGAACACCGTTGTGCTTTCCGCCTTTGCAAGCAACGGTAGCGCATCATGAAGCGCACGTGATGCTTCGCGGCTGGCATTCCACCCAACCAATACACGCTTTCCGATGGTAGTGAACCTACCGGCAAAGGGAATGGCCAGCACAGGTCGTCCGGATTCGAATAGCACCGTTTCCAATACGCCAACATTATCGCTTTCCGGATCATCCTGGCCCAGCACCACCAAATCAGCATAGCGGCCATGAAGGGCAAGAATTTCCGCCGTAGTGCCTTCCACTTGGCGCCATTCGCCCATGACAGCTTCGCGCGCCAGCGCTGCCTCAAAAGCTGTTCTTAGCTTCTGTCCGGCGGCCAAAGCGGATTGACGCATTTGCTCCATCAGCTCGGCAATCACCGCACCGCCACCGCCGCCATCACCCATCGCCATGACCGGCACGGCGATATCAATTACCTGCAACGCGGTCAAATGCGCGGCATGCTGTCTTGCCAAGGAAGCCGCAACGGTAAGCCGCGCCTCAGCACGCGGTGAGCTATCCAGATGGACCAAAATTTCGCAGATACCCATCACAGCCTCCGTCCAAGATACGAGGCCTGACTACGCCAAGTACCGCGCCGCTGAATTGATCAATGTCAAGCTTGGCGCAGCCTCAATCCTCTTCCGGGCGCTTCCAGGTCAGGAACCAACCGACATCACCGGGTATGCCGCCTGGCCAGTCAAGAATCTGTACCTTCACTTGAAACCCGCGCGGGGCCAATTCCCGTTCATAGAATTCATAGGCGCGCTGCGGGAAGCCGCTTAGTCTTTGGCGCCAGGCTGGATCATGGCTGGTGATGGAACGCCCCTGATCCGGCAACCATTCTGAAGGGAAGCGCATCACCAGCACTTCCTTTTCACCGGCATCCACAGCACGGCGCACCAGGGCGGCAATCCGTTCCAGCGCGCCAGGGGCGATGTCGCGCGCTTCAAAAGGCCTCGCGTAGCTTACCCTGTTCGGTACGGCGCAGTTCAGCCTCGGCACGTTCGGCGGCGTCAGCAGCACGCTTCTTGCCATCTACATATTGCCAGATGGATTGGGCGCTGAACTCCTGGGGGGATAATGTCATGATCGCATCCTTCTCCAACATCGCGGCCATGATCGGCCTGTTGCGCTGCTGGAGCGGATGGGTTGTTGATCTACATCACGCCCTTATCGGCCTTCAAAATTCGGTACGCGTTTTTCCAGCATGGCATCCACCGCTTCGCGATGGTCCCGCGTACCATGCGCCAGCGCCTGATAGGCCGCCGACATTTCAAGCAGCGTGGACAGCCGCGTATGCTGGCTTTCACGCAGCAGCCGCTTGGTCAGCCGCACCGCTTGCGGCGGATTGGCGGCGATTTTGGCCGCAATGGCACGCGCCGCATCCAAAAGCGCTTCCGGCGCCACCACTTTTGAGACCATGCCGCAGGCCAAAGCCTCAGCCGGGCCAATGGTCTCACCGGTTAGGGACAATTCCAAAGCCTTCGACATACCAACCACCTTTGGCAGCAGATAGGCGCCGCCATCACCTGGCACGATACCAACCTTGACGAAGCTTTCGGCAAAAAGCGCTTTCTCACTCGCCACGCGAATATCGCACATCAAGGCAAGATCAAGTCCGGCACCAATCGCCGGGCCATTCACTGCGGCGATGGTTGGGATATCCAATTCATAAAGTGCCAGCGGGATCAGCTGAATGCCACGCCGATAGGATTCGCGGATTTCTGCCCCCGTACCGCCACCGGTAATGCCAGTCTTATCGCGCATGCCCTTCAGATCACCGCCAGCGCAAAAGGCGGAACCCGCACCGGTCACGATCACGCAGCGCACGCTATCATCGCGCGACAAGGTGCGGCAGGCAGCTTCCACTTCCTCACATTCCGCACGCGTTGAAATTGCATTGCGCTTTTCGGGACGATTGAGCGTGAGGATGACGATGCCGCCATCACGTTCGATATTCAGAAATGGGGTCATGGGGTGATTTCCTCCTCGCGTGCGGTGATGAAGGGCCAAAGCGCGCCAGGGATTGCTTGCGCTTCCTGTCCAATACGCTTGGCCCAAAAGGCTTCACTGCCACCTTCTTCGCGCCAGGACCAAAGCCGACGCGTGAAATGATGCAGCTGATGTTCTTCCGTAATGCCCATGGCGGCAAAGACCTGATGCGCAATGGCGGCACCACGCGTCGCGGCCTCACCAACCGTAATCTTCGCACAGCCGATCTCAAAAGCTGCGGCGGCCAGCCCGCGCCGATCAACGGCGCGCGCGGCTGCGGCGGCAGCAACAGAAGCGGCTGAAGTCTCCGCCGCAAAAACCGCCAATTGCTGTTGCACTGCCTGGAAGCGCCCAATCGGGCGGCCGAATTGCTTGCGCGTATTGGCGTGATCCACCGCCAGCGCAAGCGCCGCCTGCATGGCGCCGGCAATCTGTGCTGAGCGCATCAGCGCGGTGCAGAGCAAGCCCGCTTCCGCACCCCAGCCATTGGGCAAAACCGCTTCCGC
>CAMCZJ010000035.1 GCA_945886995.1 Asaia bogorensis | reverse complement strand
GCACCCGCATCAAGCTTGGCCGCCAAATCGGCCACCATCAGCTTGCAGGCATGCATGCGCGTGGCGGCTTCCGCGACCCACCATTGAATGGCCTGGCGGTCAGCAAGCCGCACGCCAAAGGTCACGCGGTTGCGCGCCTGATCCGCCATCATGTCCAAAGCGCGGCGTGTCATGCCCACGCAACGCGCGCCCATTTGCAGGCGACGGACATTCAGGCGCAGTTGCATCGGCGCATAACCGCGGCCCAATTCGCCGAGCACTTGGGATTCCGGCACGCGACAATCCTCGAACACCAGCTCATAGGTCTTGCGCCCGCCGATCATGGAAATTTCGCGTTCAATGATGAAGCCGGGCGTGCCCTTTTCCACGATGAAGGCGGTCACGCCTTCCTGGCGCTTACCTTCGCCGGTGCGCGCCATCAGGATGATGAAATCCGCGCGCGGCACATTGCTCACCCAAATCTTGCGGCCATTGATGACCCAATCATTGCCATCCTTCACCGCGCGGGTCGTCATGCCGGCGGGGTCACCGCCCGCGCCGGGTTCGGAAATCGCCATGGCGGAACGCGCCGTGCCTTCAGCATAGGGTGCGAGGTACCGCTCCCGCTGCATGGAATTGGCGACGGAAAGCATCATGTGCAGATTGGGGCTATCGGGCGGGATGACGAAGGGCACGCAGGCGCGGCCCAATTCCTCCTCGGCTGCCGCAAGCGCGCTGAGTGATAGGTTGGCGCCGCCGAATTCCTCCGGCACATCAAGGCCCCAAAGGCCCAGTTCCTTGCAGCGCGCGAGCAAACGCGTTTCTTCTTCTTCCGAAAGCTTAAAGCCCTTGCCTTCGGCTTCGCGCTTCAGAATCGCGGGCTCCAGCGGGATCAGTTCCTTATCCACGAAGCGCGCGACAAGGTCTTGCAGCATGCGCGTTTCTTCGGTGGGGGCGAATGGCAAGGGGTTATGGTCCATGGCGGCTTATCCTTCCTTATGCCTGCAAAGCATCACCCATGGGCCGGGGCGTCAAGATGGCGCTGCCCCCTGCCCCACCCCGGATGGGTTTCAGAAGGAAACCGCTAGCCCCACTGAGGCGCCGGAGACATTCTGGCCGAACAGATACCGCGCCACGATGCGGATGGATTGCATGTTAAAATCCCAAACCCCCAATTCATAGCGCCCGACATTCATCTCAATCCCGCCGCCAACCTTGGTCAAATGGTCAAAGCCAAGCGCCACCTGATCACCCAAAAAGCGGGAATGGGAAAGATCCACCACCCAACGTAGCGGGCGGCCAAACATCTCCGCATCCATCGGCCAGCGCACCCGGCCCCAGATGTTGAAGGTTTTCGCCTCAGATTCGCCGCGCACGAGGGATGAAGTGTCACCGAAGGTGGAAAGCCTGATGTCCGTGTATCGCAATTCCAGATCAACTTCGTAGCCAGGGCGGGGGATGTTCAGATCCAGCATCAGGGACCCGCCAAGGCCATAGGCATTCATGCGCCCGCGATCGAGAAAGGCTAATTCCCGATTGAGCTTCAATTCCAGAAGCCGCCCGACCAGCGATACATCGGTTTCCACATGACCAAGCGCAGCGTTCAGGATGGGGCGAAACACCAAGCCTTCAATGATGGGGAAATCCCAGCCAACGCCAACCGTGCCCGAGACATTGTTCCAACGCGTCGGCAGCGGGGATTTCTTTTCCCCTTCCGAAAAGACAAAGCGCGGATCATAGCGCGAATAACCCAAAAACCCTTCCAGATAGAGCGGGAAATCCGGGTCCACCGTGAAGCCCAGGCCAAATTGCGTGGTTTGCAGGCCGGTATCTTCCTGCCCGCCACGGCTGATGGTGAGCGATGATGCGGTGACATCGGGGATGATGTTATAGCCAAGCAGCCCAAGCACCCCATTGGCCGTTTGTTGCAGCGAATAGCCTGGAATACCAGTAATGACGCGGCCATTGCCCTGGGCTTCGGCCCGCGCAGCCAGCAGCGGGCACAACAGCAGCATCAGCATAAGGCGCAGCGCGGGTCGCATCGGCTTAGTGTTACGGCCTCAACGCTGCCGCGCCAATGGCGGACCGGGCAGCCAAATGCCCCGCCCGGCGAAGAAACGCGCGAAATCCGCCAGCGCCACGCGCGCATCCGCCTGCGAAGCCGCATCATGGCCCGAAGGGTTATGCAGACGAAGCGCGCCTTGCTCTGCGCCAAATACGAGCACCAAGTGCCCGCCCTTGCCGGGGGCGGGGTCTGCCGGGCGACGCATGGCGGGATGGACGGAAGCGATGAAAAGCCCGCCATCGGCCAGCAAGGGCAGGATATCCTCAGCCGCGCGGTCCAGAATGACCTCAGCGTGAAGGCCATGGGCTTCTCCAAGCCAGGTAATGGCGGGGGCGTAAATCAGGCCACGAATGAAGCCATTCGGCTGCTCCACATAAGCACCATAGCCGGTCAGTACCCGCGCCAGATCCCGCGCGCGGGGCGGCGTGATGCCGCGCGCGCCAAGCGCCATGCGCAAACACGCAACCCCGCAAAGATGATCCGCCCAGCGCGCATAATCTTCTGGGCTTTCGGCGCCGGAGGCAGCCCAGGCGGGATCATCCTCTGCCCGGTATGCGCCCGAGATGATGGCGCCAATCAGCGCTGGGCTTTCCCATTGGCCGAAATAAGGCGGGGCTTCAGCAACGCGCATGACAGGGTTGTTACCGAGGCGCCGGCGGGGGCGGCAAATCTGGCCCTTCGCTGAGGCGCCGCAGCACCATCTCAAAGCTGGTTGCGGTTTCAACCGGTTCTACCGTGCCTGAAATCGGCGCGGCACTTGCGGGGTCCGGCGTGGCCGCAAGCGGGATATGCCCTGCCCCAGCCAATAGGCCGGAGGTCGGATCAAGCCCGACCCAACCGGCGCCTGGCAGATAGACCTCTGCCCAGGCATGCAATTCGGCATCATCGCGCCCGAGCATAACAGGTTCGATCAAATAGCCAGAAACGAACCGTGCACCAAAGCCAAGCCGGCGGAGAATTTGCACGAGTAACCACGCGGAATCGCGGCAGGAACCGCGCCCTTCACGGAGCACCTGTTCGCACTCCCAGACGCCATGTTCTGGGCGCTGCACATAGGCGATGCGCTCATGCACCAGGGCAGTCAGCATGACCAAAAATTCAACCGTGCCCTGCGGTGTGTGCGGTATTTCCTGCAAAAACGCGTCGAGCAAAGGGCCCAGCGGATCAAGCCGGCGATAGGGCAAAAGCTGCTCGGCAAGCCAAGGCTCGGGCGTGAAGGGCCAATTGGTGGCTTCGGGTGCCACGAAGAAGTCAAAGGGGTTGATGACGGAAATTTCGGCCACCATTTCAACCTTGACGCTGAATTCAGTGATGGGTTCTGTCATCAGCACACGCGCCATGAAATTCCCAAGCGGGTCTTGCTGCCAATGCAGCCAATGCGCTGCTGGTTCGACGCTGAGCGCATATGAAAGGATCGGCGTACGGCATTGCGGCGCAGGGCGCAGGCGAATGAGCTGCGGGCCAAGCCCCACCGCGCGCGCATAGCGATAGGTGCTGCGATGGGTCAGGGCGAATCGAATGGACATGCGAGGGGCCTCAGCCGGTGAGTACCTTTATACACGCTGGGCCCGCCGCCTTGCAGGGCTGATTGACCATCCGCGCCATATCGCCCGATGCTTGTGCAGCCAGCCCCAGGGAAGGACGCGGACATGACCGATCTGACCATTCGCGAGGTCAAAACCACGCTATTGCAAATGCCCTGGGCGGATGATCCCTGGCTTGCGGGCCATGCGCTGGGGCCGATGCGTGATCTGGTGGTGGTGGAAATCACCACCCAATCGGGCATTACCGGCATGGGGTATCTGCATTTGCTGAACCTGCCGCTGCAACGCACCATTGGTGCCTGCATCGCGGAAGCCATGGCACCGCGCATCATCGGGCGCGATGCCTCGGCCATTGAAGCGATCTGGCGTGATTTGTGGCGCGCGACACTGACCGGCGGGCGCGGTGGTGTCGCGATGATGGCGCAATCGGCCATTGATATCGCGCTTTGGGATATTCTGGGCAAAGCGGCGGGGCTGCCCTTGCATCGGCTTTGGGGGCATTTCCGCTCCGAGATTCCGATTTATGGCAGCGGCTGCTTCCGCGGCGCGCGCGGCGATGGCATGATTGCGAAAGCCCAGAACTACATCGAACAAGGCTACCGCGCCATCAAGATGCAGGTTGCGCATATTGGTGACCTCAACACAGATCTTGCCAATGTGCGACGCATGCGCGAAGCGGTTGGCCCCGATATTGATATCATGATTGATGTGAATATGGGCTGGACTGCGGATATCGCCATCAGTATGGGCCGCAAGTTTGAGGAATATGATATCTACTGGCTGGAAGAACCCGTACTTGCGGATGATTACGCGGGGTATCTCCGCTGTGCGGAGGCGCTTGATATGCGCGTGGTGGGTGGGGAGACGCATTTTGGTCGCGCTGATCTGAAGCCCTTCCTGGAAAATCCCCGCTTGCCTATTTTGCAGCCTGATCCCATGCGCGGCGGCATGACGGAACTGCGCAAGATCGCGACGGTCGCCGATACCTGGGGCATCACCATCGCGCCGCATCTTTTCCCGGAATTGAATGTGCATCTGCTGGCAAGCATCCCCAATGGCATTTGGGCGGAACAGATGGGGCTTTTGGATGATGCCTTCATCCGCCTGCCCAAGATCGCCAATGGCATGATTACGGCCCCAGAGGCGCCGGGCCATGGGCTGGAATTCAAGCCGGAAGTGCTGAGGGATTATGTGCTTTCCGCTTGAGAGCGCCGAGAGCCGCGCTGCACTATCTGGCGTTCCTGTCGGGCTTTCAGGGTTAAGGCCCCGTTCTACCGGGGGCAAAAAAGCCCTTACGGCCCCCAGCTAGGGCCTCAGGCCGGGGCCTTGCGCTATTCTGTTCCCTACCCTGCCCTCGGCCTCTGGAAAGATTAGCCCTGGTGAGCGGCTATCGCCGCGCTGGCCTAAGGCTCATGACCCTTTGAGGCCAACCTGGCCCTGAAAAACGCCTCGGATGGGCTGGACAGGGGCCGGGGACGCAGCGCATAAACGGAAGCCCCAAGCGGGGTGTAGAAAGCTCCCCAGTGGGGCTTTCCTTAAGGATGGGTGGCCGAGCGGTCGAAGGCGCGCGCCTGGAAAGTGCGTATACGTCAAAAGCGTATCGTGGGTTCGAATCCCACTCCATCCGAAGTCACCAATTCTGCGCTGATTTGAATGAGCTAGGGCTTCACGCAATGCGGCGCGGGACCATGCTGCCGGTAATCCCCGGCGATTGGGCAATTCACCGAAAGGCGTTGTGTTCGCACATGTTGACGATGGCGCCGCTCACCGCCGCGTCATTCAGCAAGCCATCCACCTGAAGCTGCATCTGTTCCCGCGCCATGCATTTTCTGGCCCGCCGATAGGTGGAGAAAAGAGGTACGAATTTTCGCTGTTGAAAGTAGGTCAGGAATAACTCGGTGAATTCGCGGGTCTTGATGTTGCGGTCATGAAGGTGGCTGACAAGTTCAGCGATTTCCTTGTCATCACAATGGCGCCACATGTTGAAAAGTCCGTGGAAACCAAAGCTTGGAAAATTTGGCTGATCCCTTTCATAGGAAAACTGGGCCGCAACATTTTCCGGGGCGAAGCGAATTTGAAATGCGCCCTTCAGGTAATCGCTTTGCGCAATACAGATTTGTACGTCTTCGGGGATGTTTTCCAGAACCGGAAAGCTATCGGCGCTCGTGATATCGAGCAGTTTTTTGGAGCGGAGTGAAAATCCGCCATTGCCTACCCTTTTGCCTTCAGGAAACCAATTCCAACGCGCGCCAACGTAATCATAATTCGTGAATTCCGGCCGCCAGGCGCTGGCATCCAGCACATAGCCATCCCATTGAATCAAAAGGGCGAAATCCGTTGAGATGTATTGGCCGATATCCTTCAGAATGAACCTATTGTAGGAATCGATACTATCAATCTTGTCTATTTGAATGATCTCTACCGGCGCATCCAGATTTATCTTCTTGTCCGTAAAAAACAGGACCTGGCCAAAGTCACAAACACGCAATGTTTTTTCTATCGCCGAAGACGCCAGACAATGGTTCGCGCAATCGGCAATACACAAGGTCACGTTGTGCAATTTCAATTTTCTTTTTGATTGCGACATCGCATCACCTAAAGGATTACGTAGACGATTATCCATCTATGGGCCTTCTTCATGATTCTCGCTAGCCCGCGTTCCTCATCATAGGTGGGCGGATCGGCCATAAGCTTTTGAATCAACGACTGATATTCCTGTAGTCCTGAACTACCCCAACCGCCAAACCCCATGGAGGCCTAGTTTTCAAGCGCGCGAAGGGTATCAAGACAGCGATCCGCAGCCGGCCCTTATCCAAAGGACAGCTTCTTCAAAGCCGGATAGGCAATTCATAAGATCTTGATTTCATTGGTGGGCGCACAAGGATTCGAACCTTGGACCCGCTGATTAAGAGTCAGCTGCTCTACCAACTGAGCTATGCGCCCGGTGGCCAGGGCAGACCCCGGCGCGACCAAGGCGCGCTAAATAGCGCCCGGGGCGGTTTTGTCCAGCCCCTTTGTGCCAGGAACCAACCTACCGCGCCGCGGCCATCAGCGCCCGCCCATGAATAAACCCATAGGTCGGGAATTGCGTCCCACCGAAATCATCCGCCGGCGGGTACCAGACCCGCACCAGGGACCAATCCCCGCGTGGTGAGACATCCAGCACCGGCTGGTCATGCGCAATCTGCCCACGCGCGCGGCCGCTTGCCCAATTGGCGTGATCCACTCGGATTTCACGGGCGGAAACCACGCGGGAAACCACGGCCAGATGGCCCTGAGGATTGCGGCTGGTGCGTTGGAACACCAGCACGCTACCTGGCTGCGGCATTCTGGACCGTTCATACTGTCCCGCCGCCGCCTGCCACCATTGCCAAGCATCGCCGCTGATGCGCAGGCCCGAACGCTCCCGCGCGAAAGGCACGCAGGACAAATTCCCGCCCGCATAACCCGGCACGCCGGAACGCGACGCGATGCGCCCAGAGGCACAACCGGCGAGTGCGAGTATCAGCCCCATCGTGACCATGCGCCGCATGATCGCGAACCCCCTAAATTTCCCCTAAGCGCCAGTTTAACAAAGCTGACGCGCTTTGGCAGCGAAAATCGTCCAACGAAAAAGGGCGCCCCGTATAATGGGACGCCCGTCGGTAAAACCTCCGCCAATCAAACCGGGGTGAACATGAAGGCCGGCGGCCCATCCCCCTGGGTTGGCTTGAAGACCAGCTTCACCTTTTGGCCGATCTTCAGACTATCCAGATCGCAATCCACAATATTGGTGAAAACGCGGATGCCTTCATCCAATTCCACGTAAGCGACGCAATGGGGTTCCTTGGTGCGCATCACCGTGAAGGTATAGATGCTGCCGGTGCCCTTGGCTTCCACCAATTCAATATTGTTGGAAAGCGTGAAGGGCGAACAGCCGCGCGGATACCAGAAGAACTTACCGGTATCATTGCATTTGCCGATCAGCAGTTTGCCGGCGCGCGCGCCATCAAAGAAGGGCTGATTGGTGGGGTCTGTCTTGATTTCCGGCAGGGCGCGGTCGAATGCCATGGTTGCCATAGTGATTACTCCCTTTCCAGAATAACGGTGGCGCTGCCATGGCGCGTGCCGAGCAAGCCACCCGTGCCATGCGCCAATGCTAGCGTGCAGCCAGGCACCTGCACCTTGGGGTGCGCTTCATGGCGCAATTGCCGCACAGCTTCGATCACCTTGGTCATGCCGCCACGATTGGCCGGGTGGTTGTTGCACAACCCGCCGCCATCCGTATTGAAAGGCAGCTTGCCCACGCCGGAAATCAGATTGCCGTCGGCCACGAACTTCCCGCCCTCACCCTTTTTGCAGAAGCCAAGGTCTTCCAACTGGATCAGCACCGTGATGGTGAAGCTGTCATAGATGGACGCGTATTGAATATCCTTGGGCGTCACGCCCGCTTCTTCAAAAGCCCGCGGCCCGGACCAGACAGCACCGGAATAGGTCAAATCCGTATAGCCGGCATTCTGGTTCTTGGTGGCTTCCCCATGGCCCTTCACCTTCACCAAGGGCCGCTTCAGCGATTTGGCGATTTCCGGGCGGGTCACAATCAAGGCGCCGCCGCCATCGGAAATCACGCAGCAATCAAGCCGGTGCAGCGGGTCTGACACCATGGGCGAATTCACCACATCTTCCACTGTCACCACCTTGGGCAACATGGCATGCGGGTTGTGCTGCGCATGATGCGAAGCCGCCACCTTGATCCAGGCCAATTGTTCGGATGTGGTGCCGTATTCATACATGTGGCGCATGGCGCACATGGCATAGGCATTGGCAACTGTGCGGCCATAGACAATTTCAAACGGATCATCCGGCACATTCACGCCCCAGGAACGCGGCGCGGTGCCAGTTGCCATGGCTTCGGCGCGCGGGCGTCCGGCCAGCGTGATCAGCGCAACATTGCACTTGCCAAGCGCAATCGCTTCCACTGCATGGCCGACATGCATCACATAGGAACAGCCACCCATATCGGTGGAATCGACATGCTTGAGCTTGGTCAGCCCCAGGTAATCCGCCATATTGAGCGGACCGAGCCCTGGCGCGGCACTGGTGCAGAAATACCCATCCACATCATCCTTCGAAAGCCCAGCATCCTGCAGCGCGCCATAGGCGACTTCGGCATGCAGCTGGGCCACGGATGTATTGTCGGCCTTACGGGTCGGGTGCTCAAAGGCGCCCACGATATAGCCCTTGCCATTGGTACTCATGAGTGGCGTTTATCCTCCTCGATTTTGGTGGCGGGATGGAAGCAGCGAAGGGGCGGCTTGTCACCCCCCCCTGCGCGCAGAACGCGGCGTTTCAGCGTGGTGCGGCCATGACAGGCACGGCAATGCCAAGCCCATCACGCGGCAGCCGCGCGCCGGCGCGGCGGAGTTCAGCCTCGGCAGCGCGGATCTGGCGCGCGGTTTCTTCTTGCGTCAGGTGCGCGACGCGTTCCTTCAATAGCGCATGGCCGCGGGCGATATCGGCCAGCACTGTCTGGTAATTCTTGATGGCGGCGGCGCGATTGGCGAAGGCTACTTCCTGTAGCCCCGCCAGATCGCGCAGAATTTGCCGGCTTGGTTCATCGCGCGCTTCGCGCAGCAGGCGCTGATAGCGTGCGCGCGCCTGTTCAGCGGTGGCGGTCTCGGCTGGCTCAAGCGTGGCGATGGCTTCCTGCATGGCGGCAATCAGCGCTTGCAGGGGCGCATCGGCTTCGCGAATGGTGGCGCGCAGTTGCGGGGCGCGCGCCAAAGAACGCCCACGGTCGCGCAATAGCGCGCCCAGTGTCTGGATAGCCTCAGCACCCTTCGGGCTCGCCGCCGCCACGCGCGGGGCATAGGCCGCCAAGGGGTCTTCGCGGATCATCAAAAGCCCATCGGCAGCCAAGGTATCCAAGGCTTGCAGATACGCCGCCAGCGCCTGCTGCATGGCGCCGATGGCATCCGCAGCCGGTGCGGCAGGCTGCGCCGCGCCTGGGCGCGTCACCAGTTCCGGATAGATGGCCGCATTGCCCGCCACGCCCGCCCAATCGCGCACCGGTGTGTAATCGGGTGGCCCGCAGCCAATCAGCGCGGCCAAGGGCAGAAAGAAAATTCCACGACGCAATATCATGCCGCCACCCATTCCCCGGCTTCCTGCCGCACCGCGCCTTCTGCCGACAGCTTGATCAAATGCGCGGTCAGGCTGCGCGCCGCTGCCGGGATCAGCCTTGGATCAAGTGCCGCGCCATAAACCGGCGGCACCAAAGCCTCAGCACTCGCGCGCCCGGCGCGGTGGAGTTCTTCCAGAACCCGCGCCTCTCTCTCCCGCCGATGCGCGGCCAGCGCGGCGACAAAGGGCTGAGGGTTAGGAAGCGGCGGGCCATGGCCAGGCAGATAAAGATCATCATCGCGTGCCTGGAGCTTCGCCAGTGAAGCCATATAGGCCGCCATGTCGCCATCCGGCGGGCTGACCACGCTGGTGGACCAGGACATGACAAGGTCCGCGCTGAACAGCGTGCGTGATGTGCTGGGGTTCTCCAAAGCAAAACACAGATGATTCGCGCAATGGCCGGGTGTATGCAGCGCCGTCACGCGCCAATCCGCACCTACCACTATGGCGCCATCGGCAAGCGTCACATCCGGGCGGAAGGTATGATCGCCCCCTTCGCCGCCCTGTTCCGGCGGCGTCATATGCGGGCCGAAACCATAGCTTGGCGCGCCCGTTGCGGCCTTCAGCGCGGCCACGCCGGGCGAATGGTCCCGATGCGTGTGGGATACCAGGATATGCGTGATGCGTTCGCCCTTTGTGGCCGCAAGCAAAGCGTCCAGATGCGCCCCATCCACCGGGCCTGGGTCCAGGATGGCAACTGAATCCCCCTGGCCAATGATCCAGCTATTCGTGCCGCGAAAGGTGAAAGCGCCGGGGTTGTTGCAAAGCACGCGCCGCACGCCCGGCCCGGTCTGTTCCACCGCGCCCGGGGGGAGGCTGTCATTTTTCAGGAAGGGAATGCTCATCGCCTCAACCTCATGTCGTGCCGCAGGGTGCGGCGAGGCCCGCCGCTCTGCAAGCCCCGCCTATTGCCCTTGGCGCTTCATCCGCCCGCGCACCAATTCCCGGTGCAGAATGTATAGCCCAGACAGCACAATCAGCACCGCGCCAAGGATGGTGGCAATGGTTGGCATATCCCCCCAAATCAACCAGCCGAGCCCAACCGACCAAAGGATGGAGGTATAGGAATATGGCCCAAGCGAGGACACCTGGGCCGATGCATAGGCTTCCGTCAGCATCACCTGCGCCACACCACCCACCAGCCCAACCAGGATCAGGATCAGCAATTCCCAAGCGGTCGGCGTGGTCCAGAAAAACGGCAGCACCACGGCGGTAAAGGCAGTCATCAACAGCGATTGCCACAGCACAATGGTGGTGGAGCTTTCCGTGGCCGAGAGGTTCCGCACCAAGAGCGTCGTCAGCGCGGACCAAACGCCTTGGGAAACCGCGACTGCCATGCCGATCATCACGGCCCTCTCGGGCCAAGTACCGCCCTGAAAGGCGCCCTGGCCAAGCGCAATCACCATAATGCCGACAAAGCCCAATATCACCGCGGACCAGCGATGAACGCCAACCTTCTCCCCCAGCAACGGAATGGAGAGCAACGTCACGAAAAGCGGCGTGGTGTAGGTCAGCGCGGTTTGCTCGGCCAAAGGCAGCACTGTCAGCGCAAAGAAAGAACAGCCCTGCGCCATGGTGCCGGTAAAGGCGCGCAGCAAATGGGAAGGGAAACGCCGCGTACGCAAAATGCCCCATTGCCGGCCACGCGCCACGATCACGAAAATCACCGGCAGCGCGAAGGCGGATCGGAAGAACATGATCTCGATAAAGGAAATGCTTTCCGCAATATCCTTGATCATGGCCGACATGATGGTGAAAAGCGCGGTCGCCCCCAGCATCAATAGCGCACCGCGGCGGATATCGTGGCGAAGTGCCATCAGGCGCCTTCCTTCATGCGTGATCGTTCCGCCGCCCGCCTCACCTGTTCGCGATACACATTGTAAAGCCCAGCCGCCACCACCAGGGACGCGCCGGCGAGTGTGGTCCAGCCCGGCACCTCCGCCCAGATCAGAAAGCCGATCACGCCGCCAATCAGCAAAGGTGAATATTCAAAAGGTGCAAGCACGGAAACCGGCGCCAGCGCAAAGGCGCGCGCGAACATCAAATGCGCCATGCCGTTGAAAACTCCAAACAGCACCAGCAGCAGCATGGTATTGGTGGAAGGCAGCGCGGATGGCGGCGGGAAGGCCGGCAGGAACAACAAGCCCATCGGGATATGCGCCATCATCAGCCAGAAGGCGATCGCCGCCGGCCCATCGCTGACCGAGAGCATCCGTGTCCAGATACGCGTCACCGCCATCAGCACCACCGCGCCAAGCAGCGCCGCCGTTTCAATGCGCCACAAATCGCCGGAGGGCTGCAACATGATCAGCACGCCGCCAAAGCCGATCATGGTGGAAGTCCAGCGCCGCCAGCCCACTTTTTCGCCCAGCAACGGAATGGCAAACAACGTCATCAGCAGCGGTGTTGCGCAGGCAACCGCGTAGGAATCAACTAGCGGCATGCCCTGCGCCCAGGCCCAATACCAGGTGGCCGAAACACAGCAATGCAGCAGCCCGCGCCAGGCGAGCAGCCGGCGATTATTCGGAAACAGCCCCCGCCCGCGCGTCAGGATCACCACCGTGATGCCGCCCACCACGCCGCGCCAGATCATGGCCATGGCCGCGCCCACTTCGGGCAGCGCCCATTTCACCGCCGCATCGGCGCCGGTGATGACAATATAGGCCACCAGAATAATGCCGATGCCGCGCAAGGTCTCGGCCCCGGTTGGCACGGTAAGCGCGACTCTCGGCGCCTCAGCCATGCGAAAGGCGGCTTTTAGTGGCTTGGTCTGGCGAGGCCCCGGCAAGGGCGCCCGCGCGGTGCGGCGCGGGCAAGGGTGATGGTGATTGCATGTTTATTAGGCGCAGTCTCGGACCAGATGGGGGCTGATGCAAGCCAAATAAGGCAGGCTTAGGCGCCGCCCGCCTTGTTCCCGCCCCGCCGCGATGCGAAACAACCTCCCGTGGAAGCCGCCGAATACGATCTGATGGACGCGGTGGAGGAGCGCATGTGGTGGTACCGCGCGCTGCATCTTCGCGTCCTTGATGCCTTGCACCGCCGCCCTGGCGCGCCTGGGGCGTTGCTCGATGCTGGCTGCGGCACAGGTGGGCTGCTCCGGCGGCTGGCCGGCAAGCCCGGGCGCGCCTTGGTTGGGCTGGATTTCAACCCGGAAGCCGCGCGGCGCGCCGGTGCCAAATCCGGCGCGCTGACCACCGGGGGGGATGCCAATCGCCTACCCTTCGCCGATGCCAGTTTTGGCGCGCTGGTGAGCCTTGATGTGCTTGGCCACCGCGCCGTGGAACCGGGCCTGGCGTTGGCCGAATTTCACCGCGTGCTGAAGCCAGGTGGCGCTTTGGTGCTGAACCTACCTGCCTTTGAATGGCTGCATTCGGCGCATGATATCCGCGTGCATAATGCCCGTCGCTTTACGGCAGATCAGGCCCGCGCGCTCCTGACGGATGCCGGCTTCACCACCATCGAAACCCGCTATTGGAATGCGCTGCTGCTGCCGCTCATGATTCTGCAACGCAAAGTGCTTAAATCGGATGCCGAGGCCAAGAGCGATGTCGCCCCCTTCCCGCCATGGTTGGATGCCATGCTTTACGCTGTAACGGGGCTTGAACGGTTCATGGCCCGGATTGGCCTGCGCTACCCTGCGGGCGGTTCGGTCCTGATCACCGCGACGCGGCCCTGAGAACGGAGAGATTTGAATGTCCCTGATATCGGCCGGCAAGGAATATCCCGTCGGTCTTTCCATTGTGGTGCCGGTCTATCGCGGTGCGGCCACGGTGGGCGCGCTGGTGGAAGCTCTATCGGCGCTGAAGCCCGAAGGCGGGATCGAAATTGTGCTGGTGAATGATGGCAGCCCGGATAATTCCGGCGATGTCTGCCGCGCCCTGCAACAAAGCGCGACGGTGCCGCTGACCTACATCGAACATGCGCGCAATTTTGGTGAGCATAACGCGGTGATGTCCGGGCTGCGTCATGCGCGCGGCGCTTACATCATCACCATGGATGATGATTTGCAGAATCCACCAGAAGAAGTGATCCGGCTTTATGATCATGCGCGGCTTGGCGATTTCGATGTGGTGTACACGCGCTATGCCGTGAAGGAACATGAAGGCTGGCGCAATCTGGGCAGCGCCTTCGCCAATTGGGTTGCGGATCAATTGATGGACAAGCCGAAGGGGCTTTATTTGTCTTCCTTCCGCTGCATGTCGGCTTTGGCGGTTTCCGAGGTTGTGAAGTATCGCGGGCCATACCCTTACGTGGATGGCCTGCTGATGCAGGTAACGCAGCGGCTTGATTCGATTGAGGTCAAGCACTTCGCCCGTGCCGAGGGTCGTTCCAACTACACCATGCGCCGCCTGATCCGGCTTTGGATGAATTTGGCGACGAATTTTTCTGTGCTGCCTTTGCGGCTGGCGATCATCGCCGGTGCGGGCATGGGCGTGCTGGGGCTGCTGGCCGCGCTTTATGTGGTGATTGAAGGGCTGATGGGGCACACGCCTTCGGGTTGGGCCTCGCTCATGACCGTCACGCTGCTGATTGCCGGCGTGCAATTCCTGATCCTTGGCGTGCTCGGCGAATATGTCGGGCGATCCTTCATGTCCACCAATGGCAAGCCGCAAGGCGTGGTGCGCGAGGTTCTGCCGGCGCGCGATGAGGGGCGCGCGCCATGACAATCTATTGGCTGGCGCTGGTGGCCGCGATCAGCACTTCCCTGATTGGGCAGGTGTTGCTGAAATCCGGCGCAGCCAGCTCAGTAGCCTCCGAGGGCGGGTTTTTCGATCAGTTGTTTCGCCTGCCGACCATGGTGGGGCTGGTCTGCTACGGCGGCGCGGCGCTGCTTTACATCATTGCGCTGCGCCGCATTCCAATGAGTGTCGCGCTGCCCTGCACTGCGGCATCCTATATCGTGATTGCCATCATCGGCTGGGCCATGTTTGGTGAGGCGCTGGGCGCGCAGAAAATCGCCGCCATTGCGCTGATCGCGGCCGGAGTAGCGCTGCTGGCGACCACGGCGTGAAGGCTGCGCTCGGCGCCTTGCTATTGCTGGCGGGCTGCGCTGCTGCGCCGCAACCCTGCCCTGTGGGTGCAAGCCAGGCCACCATCGCGGAAGCTTATTTCGGGCGGAATGTGAAAACCCGCGCACCCGTAACCGATGCGGAATGGGCGCGCTTCATGGCGGAAGTGGTGACCCCTGCCTTCCCCGATGGCCTGACCGTGCTGGATGGCACCGGGCAATGGCGCAATGCGGCGGGGCGTGTCAGCCGCGAGGACAGCAAAATATTACTGCTGGTGCTGCCGGGTCAGGATCAAGCGGCGGCTTCCGCGCGGTTACAACCAGTGGCAGCAGCCTGGAAGGCGCGCTTTGCACAGGAATCGGTGCTGACGGTCTTCCGGCCCGGTTGCGCGGCGTTTTGAGTCTTTACCGCATCCGCTTGACCGCAACGCGAAAGGCAAGATTGCCCGCCATGGTCAGCGCAAACAGCACCGCCGCGAGAATAAGCGCATCCTGCGGCTTGCCTGACCGATCCACGAGCCACCCTGCCAGCGCCGGGGCCGGCGCGGTGATGGCGTAATAAATCGTCGAAAACACCCCCATGCCAAAGGCGCGCCGCGCGGGCGACATGGCCTGACCCGTCAGGGCCATGATCACCCCCGCCGGCCCCATACCAATCAGCCCGAACAGAACACAGGCCAGAATGGCGAAGGGCGGATAGGGCAGCGCCAAAAGGCAGGCCACCGCGACTATGCTGCAGACATAAAGCACCGCATCCGGCCTGCCGGTACGATCGGCGATGACACCGCTCAAGGGAATGGAAATCATCATCAGCGCGCTCGCGGCACTCACCATCGGAATGGCTTGATGTGCGGCAAAGCCGCTGTCTTGCAACGCCTGGGGCGCGAAGCTCAAAAACACCAGATAGCCCGCATTGAAAAACGCCCAAACGCTGGAAGCGAGCAGCGTGAGCCACAATTCCCGCCGTGGCAGACCCATCGGCGCAGCGGCGCCGCGCGGGGCGGCAATGCCAGGCGGGGCGCGATAGCCAAGCCAAAGTGCCAGCGCCGCCGTGATGCAATAGGCGCTGGCAATTGCGAAAGGCAGGCGCCAATGGAATTGCGTCATCAACCAATCATGCGTGATCTGGCCAATGGCGATGCCGAGGGGCCAACTGACGACCAATATGCTCATGGCGGTCGCCAATTCCTTGCCCCCGAACCAATCCTGCACCATTTTTGCGAAATAGATTGTGCCAATGACAAAGCCGATGCCGCACAGGATGCGCCCCAGCGCCAGCATTCCAAAGCCTGCCGCAATCGCAGCTGTCGCACCGCCAAGCCCCATCACCAATAGGCCGAGCACGAGCAAACCCCGGTCGCTCATATAGCGTGCCGCATAGCCACTTGGGATGGAAAGAAACACGCCGGGCAGCATGAATAGCCCGATCAGCGTGCCGATTTCCGTGAGGCTGAGGCCGATCTCCGCCGTGACCCCAGGCGCAGCCGATCCCATGGTCTGGAATTGAAAGCCAAGGCTGGTGCGGCAAAAAAACAGCAGCGCGAGGATGGCCCAACGCCGGCGGCCCTCATCGCTCAGACTGCCTCGCCCTGAACCCTGAAGCGGCGCCATGGCCAAGCCCTTCTTGTTGCAGGTGCGCATTGAGCAAAGCGGGGCAGGACCTGTCAATCACATGCGCGAAACGGGTTGTTCCGTCGCGGCGCAAACCGATCTAAAAGCCCCCCCATGAAGATCAACGGCATCCCCTTCCGCAGCATCCGCCTTGATGAGGCCGATGGCTGGTCCATCCGTATCCTCGATCAAACCAAACTGCCCTGGCAGGTGGAATGGCTGCGCCTGATTGATGAGGATCAGGTCGCGCATGCCATTCGTTCCATGCAGGTGCGCGGTGCGCCGCTGATTGGTGCCGTTGCGGCCTATGGCCTCGCACTCGCCATGCGGCGTGATCCCACTGCCCTTGAAGCCGTGGCCGCCATGCTCGGCGAAACCCGCCCGACCGCGATTAATCTGCGCTGGGCGTTGGAGAAAATGCTCGGCGTGCTGCGCCCGCTGCCTGCCGCCGCGCGCGAAGCCGCCGCCTATGCCGAAGCCGCCGCGATTTGTGATGATGATGCCGCAACCTGTGAGGCGATCGGTCGCCACGGGTTGCCGCTGTTGCAGGACATCGCGGCACGCAAGCCAGGAAAGCCCGTGAATATCCTGACCCATTGCAATGCCGGCTGGATCGCGACGGTGGATTGGGGCACCGCACTCGCGCCGATTTACATGGCGCATGATGCTGGCATTCCCGTGCATGTTTGGGTGGATGAAACCCGCCCACGCAACCAAGGGGCGGCGCTGACCGCCTGGGAATTGGGCGCGCATGGCGTGCCGCATACGGTGATTGCCGATAATGCCGGCGGGCATCTGATGCAGCATGGTGACGTGGATATCGTGATTGTGGGCACGGATCGCGTCACGCGCCGCGGCGATGTCGCGAATAAGATCGGCACCTATCTGAAGGCGCTCGCCGCGCAGGATAATGGCGTGCCGTTCTGGGTAGCCTTGCCACATTCCACGCTGGATATGCGGGTGGCGGATGGTGTCCGGGAAATCCCCATCGAAGAACGCGCGCCTGAGGAAGTGACCGACATCACCGGCCAGGATTCTGAAGGCCGCATCACGCGCATCAGGGTGGCGGCGGCTGGCAGCGGCGCGGCCAATCCCGCCTTTGATGTCACGCCGGCGCGGTTGGTGACGGGGCTCATTACCGAACGCGGAAGGGTCGCGGCGACTGAAGCCGCGCTCGTCGCGCTCTATCCGGAGAAGGCCGCAAGCTAGCCGCCATGTGCGGGCGCTATTTCCAGCACCGCTCCAGCGGGGAAATCGCGCGCTATGCCCGCGCGGTGAATGCGCCGCCGAATCTGGTGCCTTCCTTCAACCGTGCACCGACACAGGATGGGCTGGTGCTGCGGCGCCACCCCGAAACTGGTGCGCGGCATCTGGATGCCTTGCGCTGGGGGTTGATTCCGCGCTGGGCGGATGACCCTTCCATTGGCAGCCGCATGATGAATGCGCGGTCTGAATCCATCGC
>CAMCZJ010000034.1 GCA_945886995.1 Asaia bogorensis | reverse complement strand
AACCCGCGCTGTTGCTGGCGGGTCGGCCAGGAAGGCGGGAATGCGCCGCGCATCAATCTTGGCCATGGTCAGGCCGGCGCCGCGCCTTGCGTCGCTGCGCGGAAATGGATCGCCAGCTTTTCCAGAATCTGCTGCGCCAATTGGTCAATCAATTGGCGTTCCATCGTCTCACGCGCGGCATCGGCGGCGAAGAATTGGTTTTCCGGAATGTCATAGGCATCGGTGGCGCGTTCTGTGCCCCGCGCAATTTCGCGCGGCGCGGCGCTGACATCATACAGGAACCAGCTTGCGGTGGCGCTGAAGCGCACACGGCTTGGGAAGCCATCGCGGCGAAAGCCCTGGATTTCGACGCCATAACCAAGCCCGACGCGCAGATCATATTTCGCAGCCACCGCGCCGCGCCCATTCGGGGCAAGGCCCTGTTCCAGGCGGCGGCGCAGCAATTGGCCTTGGCGTTCGGTGATCAACCCCACCTTCACGGCGGCCAGCGCGGCGGCCACTTCGGTATCTTCGCGCGAACCGCTGCGGCCATGCATGGGCCGAAAGCCGCAGCCCGCCGCCAGCAGCGGAAGGGAAAGCGCGATAAGGGCGCGTCTAGATAACAAAATTCACCACCCTTCCGGGCACATGGATGCGCTTTTTGATGGGCTTGTCGCCCACCGCGCGCTTGACGTTTTCCTCAGCCTCGGCGGCGGCGAAAATCGCTTCCTCGCTGGCACCCACGGGCACTTCGATGGTGGCGCGCAGCTTGCCCAGAACCTGCACGGCCAGCGTGATGCTTTCGGCCACCAGCAACGCTGCATCGGCTTCCGGCCAGGGGAGTTCGGCCACCAGCGCCGTATCATCGGGCCGCAGCAGGGACCAAACTTCCTCCGCCAGATGCGGCATCATTGGCGCGGAAAGGCGTGCCAGCATTTCAAACGCTTCCCGCCGTGCGCCGCCCGGCGCATCCTTCGCCGCTTCAATGGCATTGGCGAATTCATAAAGCCGCGCGACCGCGACATTGAAGGCGAAGGTCTCAAGCGCTTCAGTCACCGTTGCAATGGCGCGATGGGTCGCGCGCCGCAGTGCCTTGCCGGCTTCTTCCGGCGCGCTGCCTGCGGGCGGCAGGCTGGGGAGTGCCGCTTCCACAATGCGGAACACGCGCTGCGTAAAGCGATAAGCGCCGGCGACACCCGATTCCGTCCATTCCATATCGCGCTCTGGCGGATTGTCGGAAAGGATGAACCAGCGCGCGGTATCGGCACCGTATTTCGCAATGATGGCGCCCGGGTCCACCGTGTTGCGCTTGGATTTCGACATGGCCTCAACCCGGCCAATCGTCACGGCTTCGGTGCCGCCCTTCACGGTCGCGCTGCGGGTGCCATCGGCGCCAATGGCGAAGTCAACTTCTTCCGGATAAAGCCAGCGGCCATCCGCACCCTTATAGCTTTCATGCTGGACCATGCCTTGCGTAAACAGGCCCGCGAAGGGTTCTTCCACGGAAAGATGCCCTGCTTCCTTCATGGCGCGGGAGAAGAAGCGCGAATAGAGCAAATGCAAAATCGCATGTTCAATGCCGCCGATATATTGATCAACCGGCAACCAACCATCCACTGCGCCGCGCGTGACAGGTTCTGCCGCGCGGGGCGAACAGAAACGCGCAAAATACCAGGATGAATCTACGAAAGTGTCGCAGGTATCAGTCTCCCGCCGCGCGGGCTTGGCACATTTCGGGCAGGCGACATGCTTCCAGCTTGGGTGATTATCCAAGGGATTGCCGGGCTTCGCGAAATCCACATCATCGGGCAGGCGCACCGGTAATTGATCATCCGGCACCGGCACCACGCCGCAATCATCGCAATGGATGAAGGGGATGGGGCAGCCCCAATAGCGCTGGCGCGAAACACCCCAATCGCGCAACCGCCAATTCACAATACCCTGACCTGCGCCGAGCTTTTCCAATTCATCAATCACGCGGCGCTTGGCCGCCGCGACACCCAGCCCATCGAGGAAGCCTGAATTATACGCGACACCATCTTCCGTATGCGCGACATCGCCAACCGAGAAACTGGCGGCATCCGCGCCCGGCGGCAGCACCACCGGGGTCACGGAAAGCGCGTATTTGCGCGCGAAATCCAGATCGCGCTGATCATGCGCGGGGCAGCCGAAAATCGCACCCGTGCCATATTCCATCAGCACGAAATTCGCGATCCAGACAGGGTATTCCTGCCCGTTGAAGGGATGCTTGACGCGAAAGCCCGTATCAAAGCCGCGCTTCTCCGCCTGTTCGATTGCGGCTTCCGAGGTACCCATGCGGCGGCATTCGGCGATAAACTCTGCGGCCTTGGCATCACGCGCGCCGGCAGCAGCGGCTAAGTGGTGTTCGGCGGCGACGGCCAGGAACGACATACCGAACAGGGTATCAGGACGCGTAGTGAACACGTCAACTTCAGAAATATCAGCCGCCGCCTCAGTCAACGCAAACTTCACCCGCGCCCCTTCACTCCGCCCGATCCAGTTCGATTGCATCAGCTTCACGCGTTCCGGCCAACGATCCAGCCCGCCAAGCGCTTCCAGCAAATCAGGCGCAAACTTCGTGATGCTCAGGAACCATTGGCTGAGCTGCTTTTTCTCGACCAGCGCGCCAGAACGCCAGCCACGCCCATCAATCACCTGTTCATTGGCGAGCACGGTACCATCCACCGGGTCCCAATTCACCCAGGATTCCTTGCGCTCCACCAGCCCCGCGCGCCAGAAATCCAGCAGCAATTTCTGCTGACGCCCGTAATACTCCACATCACAAGTCGCGAATTCCCGCGCCCAATCCAATGAAAGCCCCATGCGCTGCAATTCCGCGCGCATATTGGCGATATTGTCATAGGTCCATTTGGCGGGGTGGATGCCGCGTTCGCGCGCCGCGTTTTCCGCCGGTAGGCCAAAGGCATCCCAGCCCATGGGATGCATCACCAAATGCCCGCGCGCGCGCTTATAGCGCGCCACCACATCGCCCAGCGTGTAGTTGCGCACATGGCCCATATGGATCTTGCCGCTGGGGTAGGGGAACATCTCCAGCACATAGTATTTCCGCGCGGCTTCCGGCGGCACATCGGGCACCACGAAGCAGGCGCGGTCCTGCCAGGCCTGCTGCCAGCGCGGCTCGGCGGCGTGGAAATCATAACGCGGCGCGGCTTTCTCAGCCGCTACGGGGGTATCATTCATGTGAAGTGACGGCCAATGCGAAAGGGGAACTGAGCCCTGATTAGAACATAAACCGCCCTGGGGAAATCGGCCCTGATCTTCCCGCCCTGGCCCGCCCATGGCATGAAAGCCCCATGCCCTATCTTTTCATGTTCATGGTGCTGAGCTTCCTGACGCTGCTTGCCACCTGCGCCATACTATGAAGCGGCGCTTTCTTGCTGGCCTGGCGTTATTGGCGCTGGCGGCCTGCGGCGATCTGCCCCAGCCCTTTCGCGGCAATCCGGGTGGCATGGCGGGGCGGCTAGCGGTCCCGCCGCCTTATCGCCTGGCGGTCCCCCCGCCCGAGGCCGCCATGCTCACCGCCTCCGAATCGGAAGCCTTCGCCAAGGCGGTCGCTGAGGCCCTGCTGCGGCGGGAAGTGCCAGCGGCGGCGTTAGAAGCCCCCCTGCCGCTGGATTGGCGGCTAGTGGTTGAAATGCGCCTTGAAGCCGACCGCGTGCTGCCCCGCTATGCCCTGTTTGACCCCGACGGCACCCCCCAGGGTGTTGCGGAAGGCAGCGCCATTCGCGCCCGCGACTGGGCGCGCCCCGATGCCGCGCTGTTCACTGATGTTGCCAATGATGCGTCCCGCCGCGCGGCGGATTTGCTGCTGCGGGCCGAAGCCGCGCGCAAATCCACGAACCCTGCCGCGCTCACGGCCTCAGGCCCGCCAAGGGTTTATCTGCTGCCGGTGCGCGGCGCCCCTGGCGATGGCAATGAAAGCCTGACAGCCCGGATGCGCGAAGCCTTGGGGGATTACGGCATCCTGGCCCAGGATGTGGCCGATGGCGCGGGCTTTGCTGCCGATGGGCGCGTGAATGTCGTCCCCGTGGGACGAGGCATGCAAAGGGTGGAAATACTTTGGATCATCTCCCGCCGGGATGGGCAGGATTTGGGCCGCGTTTTGCAAATGAATGAGATTCCGGCGGGGCTTTTGGATCGGCATTGGGGCGATATCGCCTTTGCTGCGGCGGCTGAGGCCGCAGGCGGCGTGCAGCGCGTGATTGAAAATGCGGGCGGCATGCCGGCGCGGGCAGGGGCGGCGGGCCAGCAGGCCCAGCCCAATGCTGCGCCGAGCGGTCTTGCCCTGCCGCCCCGCGCGGCAGCGCTGCCCCGGCCTGGATCCACCCCGTGACGCGTCCCCGTATCCTGCTGCTTGGCGCGGGCGGGCATGGCAAGGCGGTGGCAGATTTGCTGCTGGCCCATGGTGGGTTTGATCTCGCGGGTTTCGTGGATGCCGCGCCCAAGGCCAGCCAGGTGCTGGGCCTGCCGGTGCTGGGTGATGAAAGCCTGATGGGCGGGTTGCTGGGGCAGGGGATCACGCTGGCCCATCCTGCCATTGGGGAAAATGCGGCACGGCTTGCGGCGGCGGGGCGGCTCAGGGCCGTGGGCTTTGTTCTGCCAAGCTTGGTGCACCCCAGCGCGCTGATCGGCCATGGCGCCACACTTGGGGATGGCGCGGCCATCCTTGCCCGCGCCGTGATCGGGCCGGAAGCGGTGATCGGCGCCCTGGCAATCATCAATACCGGCGCGATTGTGGAACATGATTGCGTGGTGGCAGAAGCGGCCCATATCGGCCCTGCTGCGGTGCTGGCCGGTGGTGTCAGGGTTGGTGCCGGCGCGCTTATTGGTGCTGGCGCAGTGGTCAGGCCAGGCATTGTCATTGGCGCGGGGGCGGTAATCGGCGCCGGGGCGGCGGTGGTGGAGAATATCGCCCCCGGTGCGCGGGTGGCCGGCGTACCGGCACGCCCCGTCCAGGGCTCGGCGATGTAACGCGCGAAATCAGGCCCGGGCTTACCGTGCTTGAATGCTACGCAAGCCGGCTGCGGAATGCAGCACCATGGTCGCTTCCTGCGCCACCAAATGCCGCGCCATGCCTCAGCGTATGTTTGCCGATCAGACGCCCCGCATCCCGCGCTTACTGTGCCAGGGCGCGCGCCTTGGGGTCGCGCAGCTTTTCGCCCATGACGCAAAACATCGCCCGGATGCGCCGGCGCGCGAACACCGCAAGCGCGCGCGGCTTTGCCTTAGGCTCCGGCCCATTGTCGAAGCTGCCGCAGGTTTCCAGTGGGGGCTTAGTCGCTGATGGTATTGGTCAGCGTGCCGATGCCTTCAATGGTCAATTCCATCACATCGCCTGCCTTAAGCGTCTGCGGAGGCTGCATGGCGTAGCCCACCCCTTCGGGCGTGCCGGTCATGATCACATCGCCCGGCAGCAGGGTGAAGCCGGATGAAAGCTGGTGGATGATTTCCGGCACATCGAAAATCATCTTGCTGGTGCGGCTTGCTTGGCGCTGTTCGCCATTGATCTTCAGGCTGATGGCAAGATCAGCGGCGCTAAGGTCTGCCGCCGGCACAATCACCGGCCCCAGCGGGCAGGAACGATCCAGTGACTTGCCCTTGAACCATTGGCCATGACGGCGCTGCAAATCGCGCCCTGTCACGTCATTGCCGATGGTCCAGCCATATACATGCTCCAGCGCTTTTTCTTTTGGGATATCGCGCCCCGCCGTGCCGATAATCGCCACCAGCTCCACTTCGTAATCAAGCCATTTGGTGACCCCTTCATGGGTCGGCACCTTGGCGCCGGGGGCAATCACGCAATCGGCGGCCTTGGTGAAGAATTGTGGGAATTTCGGCACTTCGCTTTGCGTAATGCCGCGCGTGCGATCGCCTTCCGCCACATGATCCATGTAATTGCGGCCCACGCAAAACACATTGCGGCGCGGCTGGGGGATGGGGGCTTGCAGCGCCACACTCGCCAGCGCCAGCAGCGCATTGGCGGGCGGATTGGCGGCCAGCGCGCGGATAGCGGCCAACATGGGCGCGCCGCCTTCAATGACGGAGAGCATGTCGCGCGCTGGCGGCATCGCCACTGCCAGGTCAAGCACGCGCCCCCCCGCAAGCAACGCGCCCGCGCGGCTTCCGGCGGCATCGGCAAAAGTGATCAGGTTCAAGGCAGCCATCTGGTTTCCCCATATCGAGCAAGGCCGGCAGGCAAGCGCGGCCCGGGCTTTCGCGCAAGCCCCGCGCCAAGATCAGGCGGGTTGAAACCTGGCGAGGCGCACCGCAGTATGTCCGCGCGGTGCCACCGGGGTTGGCATGACCAGCAGGCAATCATCATGCGGTGTGCGGATTTCCCGTGCGCCATCATGCGCAATGACGGTGCCGGCTACCGGGATGACTTCCCCGCCGCGAAACTCCCGCGTGAAGACGAAGTTATGAGAGGTCGCGGTGACCGTTTCCGTAACGCGCGCCAATAGGGGCGGCTCTGGCCTGGGGGCCGGTTCGTGGCCCGCAATATCGAACAGCCCAAGCGCGCGGCGGGCGGCTTGCGCCATGGCGGCAACGGTTGCGGCTTCCCAATGTTGGCCCGCTTCCACCAGCACGGCGGCGGCAGGGCTACCAGGCTTCGTGAAACGCGCATGGTCCACCAGCCGCCGCCCGGCAATATGCCCAGGATCAGCTACGGTCAGGCGGGGCGTGCCGAGCGAAAGACTAAGTTTGATTGCCGGTTGCGTATCAGCCACCAGGGTCAATGGATCGGAAGGCCAGAGCATGGAATGCAGATCCACCAGCACATCCACATTTTCAATCACCGGCAGCAATTCGCGCACGCGGCGCATTTCACGTGAATCGCGCGGGCTTTTCAGCCTATCCTCGCCCCAAAGCCGGTTCAGATCCTCATCCAGGTAGCGCGTGGCGGTCGGGTCTTCCGGATCAAAGGCCATGAAGGCTTCGGTATTGGCAAAGATCAGACTGAGCCGCCCGCGTTGCGGATTGATGCCTGCGCTGAGGATCTCCGCCAGCACAATCGCGCCGGCAATTTCATTGCCATGGGTCAGCGCCACCAGCGCGACATGCGGGCCGGGTGCGGCAGCGCTGAAGGACCAAACGCCGGGAATGCCGCAATTTCCGCCAAGCCAAGGCCGCAGATCGGGCGTGGCCAGCCCCACCGCGAAACGCGGTACGGCTTTCCCCCCAGCCTCGGCGGTGGTGGATTGCGTCCCCAGTGAAATTCCCCTCAGTTATCGTTTCTGGTGACCGATTTTATACAAGACGCGCGCCGCGTCTATCCTGGGGATTGTTACAGAAATGGTTCAGCCAACGCCGCGCGCGCCGCGCATCGCCATTCTGGGGCTGCATTTGGAGGCAAATGCCTTCGCACCGGTCACGGTAAAGGAGGATTTCACCCGCCAATGCCTGGAAAGGGGTGAGGCGATTTCCCGCCTTGCACGTCAGCCGGTGAGCCATTTGCCATCTGAGTTCCCTGGTTTCTACAAGCGCATGGACGAAACCGGCGCTTGGGTCCCGGTGCCGATCCTGGTGATGGCCGCCCCCCCGGGTGGGCCGATTGATCAAAATCTCGTGAATGATGCGTTTGATGAAATGCGCGCCGGTCTTGCGGCGGCTTTGCCCTTGGATGGTGTCTATATTGCCAATCATGGCGCGAGCAGTGCCACGGGTGATGAGGATAGCGATGGCACCATGGCGGCGATGGTGCGCGCCATTGTGGGGCCTGCCGTGCCGATCCTGTGCACCCATGATCTTCATTGTAATATCAGCGAAAAATTGATCCGCGCCGTGGATGCCTTCATTGGCTATCGCACCAACCCGCATGTGGATATGCGCGAACGCGCTGCCGAAGCGGCGGATTTGTTGCGTGAGGCACTTGGCGGTGAGCGCTTCGCGCGCGGCTTTGTGCGCCTGCCCATCACACCGCCATCTGTCAGCCTGCTGACCGCGCGCGGCCCCTATGCGGATCGCATGGCGGAATGTGAGGCGCTGATGGCGCGTGATTCGCGCATCGCCAATGCGTCCATTTGCGGTGGCTTTGTTTTCTCCGATCTACCCAAATGCGGCATGACCATCACCGTAACTGTGCGTGGCGGGGATCAGGCTTTGGCTGATGCGGCAGCGCTTGAAATTGCGCGCGCCACCTGGGCGGATCGGCAGCGTTATGTGGCGAAGCTTATGTCGCTTACCGATGTGACGGCGCGCGCGAAGGCCACTGATGAGGGCGCGGCGCCCGTGCTGATTGCCGATGTTGCCGATAATCCAGGCGGGGGCGGGCGCGGCAATACCGCCTATGTGCTGTGCGCCTTGCATGAAGCGGGTGTTGCGGGTGTGGTGCTGGCCAATTTCGTTGATCCTAACCTCGCGGAAGAAGCGCAGAAGCTGGGGGAGGGGGCGCGCTTCACCGCCATCTTTAACCGCAGCCCCAGCGCGTTTTCTGAGACCTTTTCGGCGCCGGCGCGCGTGGTGAAATTATCAGATGGCAAGGGCGTGGGCCGACGCGGCACCATGGCCGGGCGTGCCTTTGACCTTGGTCCGGCGGCGCTATTGGAACTGGAGGGCAGCGGTATCCGCGTGGTGGTGGCGAGCCTCCGTCGCCAATGCCATGAACCGCGCATGATTGAGATGTTCGGCGTGGATATCGCCGCGGCAAGGGTGGTGGTGGTGAAATCACGCGGGCATTTCCGCGCCGGCTTTGATGAATTCTTCCCCGATGAGCGCATTCTGGAAGTGGATGTGCCGGGCCTGACCAGCCCCGTTTTGGTCAATTTCCCCTGGAAGCGCCTGCCGCGCCCAGTTTTCCCCATTGATCCTGGCGCGGACTGGTCAGGCGCCGCGTAAGGCACCACATTCCCCCCATCATCCAAACGGAGCATCACATCATGACCGCAACCATCATCACCACGCGCGACGGCGGCCCCTTGCATCTGAAGGGGGAGATCACCCTGCAGGGCGCCCCGATTGAAGGCGGCGAGGCTTGGCTTTGCCGGTGTGGCGCCAGCAAGAATAGCCCCTGGTGCGATGGCAGCCACAAGACCGCTGGCATTCCGCTAACCGGCGCGCCGGCCAAGCGCGAAGGGCGCGATATTGCGGGCGTGACCGGCGCGGTGAACCTCGATCCGCAGCCCAATGGCTCGGTGCGCGCTTCTGGCCCCATGATTGTGCAGAATGCGGCTGGCGAGGAGATTGACCGTACGCCCCAGGCTTCCTTCTGCCGCTGCGGCCAGACCGCCAAGGCACCTTATTGCGATGGCAGCCACAAGAAGGCGGGTTTCACCGCGCCCTGAAAGCACTGGTGACGGGGCGCGCTGGGCAGCATTCATGCGCGGAACCGCCTGGTGGTCCCGCGCACGCATATCAGCTGCTTTGGAATCCATTGTTCCTGAAGCCAAAGCGCGCCCGATGATGCCAACAGATCAAATCTTGCCCTAAGCCCAACAGCTGCTTGGGGCCGCGTTTAACGGCAGGAAACTACCCAGTGATATGACGGGGGGAGGTGCCTCATTTTTCCTCTGCTTCGGGAGCCTATTGATGGTGAAAAACGGCCTTACCGCCTGCGCCTTGGCCTTGCTGTTATGTGGTTGCGCCACCCCCGAATGGCAGGCCACGCATAGTGACTGTACGAAAACACATTATCGGCAGCTTCCGCCTTCCTTCCAGCTTGTGCAGGTTACGCGCGCCGTGCCGGTGGAAGTTCCAACTGGCCAGACCAACTGCGTTTCGACCCAAATGGGCGGAAGCGTGACCACTGAATGCCGGCCAGTTACCATGACGCAATGGCGCAGTATTCCAGATCTTGAACGCATGGATGTGAATGCCGAAGCGCGAGAGAATGCGATCAATCACTGCACCAAAACAACCTGCCTTACCCAATTCGGCAACGCACAATGCAAGCCCGCGCCACCCGCCGCGCCGGCCAGGCCATCGCCGCCTCCCTCAGCGCCGCGACCAGGCCCTGCCTGATCCGTTCTGGCGGGTCCACCGCCCCAGCTAGGGCAGGGGGGCACCCATCACCAATGCCCCGCGCGCGCATTGCGAGCGGGGAAGCAGCGGGCCTATCGCCGCGCGCGCCGCACTTCGGCTACTGCGCGTTCCAGATCAGCCAGGGGCACCGCGCCGGGGATGAAGGCATCGCCAATAATCAGCGCTGGTGTACCTTCAATGCGAAGTGCGCGGGCGAGTTCCATGTTGGTATCAATGCGCTGCTGCAAGACAGGGTCCAGCATATCGCGCTGCCAGCGCGCCACATCCATGCCGATCCGCTCAGCTTCTGCGCGCATGGCCGCTTCGGTCGGCTCGCCGCGCAGCGCCATCAGGCGTTCATAGAATTCATTGTATTTGCCCTGGCGCTGCGCGGCCAACAAGGCGCGCGCCGCCACCACGGAAGCCGGGCCCAGCACTGGCAAATCCTTCATTACCACGCGGATATTGCGGTCCTTGCGCATCAATTCGGTCATTTCACCCGCCAGCCTTTTGCAGAAGGGGCAGCGCGCATCGAAGAATTCCACAATGGTGACATCACCGCGCGGATTGCCGCGCACAGGGTCGGCGGGGTTGCGCAATAGCGCTGCTTCATGCGCGCGAATGGCGCTGCCTTGCGTGGCGCTGCGTTCCATATCCTCAGCCGCTTGCAGCGCGCCCAAGCCATCCCGCAGCAGGGAAGGGTCCCGGCGGAGCGCGTCGCGCAGGATGGTGATGATCTCGGCACGCTGCGCTTCCGTGAAGCCTTGGGCCAAAGCGGGCCCGGCAAGGGTTGCGGCGAAGGCAGTCAGCAGCAGGCGTCTTTGCATGGTGGCGGATTCCGGCGGTTAATCCCCACTAGCCAAGCCCGGCCTGGGCAAGGTGGCAAGCCACCATTCTTGCGCCCCCACGCTTGGACTCGGCCACTTCTATGCTAATCCCTATCCAGGGCGCGCCTGCCGGCACGCCCAGTCAGGAAGAGTAACCGTATGATGCAGCATGGCGGCAGGATGAAACTGGGGCGGGCTTGGTTCGGCATTGGGCTTGGCTTGGCCTTGGCGGCTTGCCAGACGGTCGAATCCACTATGGATCGCACGGTTGATGCCGTCACAGGCCGTTCGAATATTCCCGTGGGCACGCCTGGTCATGTTTCGGGCTTCCTTGGCGGGGTGGCGGCAGATGAACCCCGCGCGGCGATTGTTGCCCGCGATATTCTTTCAAGTGGCGGTTCGGCGGTGGATGCCGCGGTCGCTGGTGCCTTCACTATGGCGGTGACGCTGCCTTCTCGTGCCGGGCTTGGCGGCGGTGGCGCCTGCGTGGTGCTGGATGCGCAGCGCGGTCTGGCGCGGGCCGTTATTTTCCCGGCCGGGGCGCGGGGCGAATTGCCTGCGGGCACAGACCGCCCCGCCGCACTGCCCGCCATGGCGCGCGGGCTTTTCGCGCTGCATGTGAATGCTGGGCGCTTCAAGATTGAAGATCTGATCCGCCCCGCTGAGGATCTGGCGCGGCTTGGCACGGAAATCAGCCGCACCTTGGCCGATGATCTGGCCGTGGTGGCGGGGCCCTTACTCGCGGACCCCAGCGCCCGGCAGATTTTTGGCCGCCCCGGCGGTGGGGTGCTGAAGCTTGGTGACCGCATCACTCAGCCGGATTTGAGCGCGACGCTCGCGCAGCTTCGCGCGTCTCCGCTGGGTATTGGCGACATCTATCAGGGCAATCTGGCGGAACGCTTGGTTGCGGGTTCCGTCACTTCCGGTGGCGGGCTGACCGAGGGCGATCTACGCGGAACGCGTATGCGCGCTGGCACGGCAACGCGCAACGCTTTGGGGTCGGATTTGGTACTGCTGAGCACTGATGCCTCGCCCAATATGGCGGGTGCCGTGCAAGCCGCCATGGCGGGGCAGGCGCCGGGGGCGGATGGCGCCGCCGGGGCGGGGGCTTCGCTGGTCACGCTGGACCGGGAAGGCAATGCGGTTTCCTGCGCCTTCAGCATGAATAATCTGTTCGGCACGGGGCGCGTGGTACCGGGTACCGGGATTTTGCTGGCCGCTGCGCCGGGCATTGGCCAGGTGCAGGCGGCACCCCTGCCGGTCGCGATTCTGGCGCGGCCTGATTTGCGCCGCTTCCGCGCGGCGGCTTCGGGTAGCGGCGGGCAGGCGGCCTTGGCCGCAACCGCCATGCCGCTGGCCGCCGTGCAGCGCCGGGTTGGCCAGCCAGACCCCTTTGCCGGCGTGCCTGCACCGGGACGGGGGGTTGTGATTTCCTGCGCGGGGCTGGTGCCCACCAATAGCCCAGCCTGTATTGGCGCTGCCGATCAGCGCGGGGGCGGTGTTGCGCTTGGCAGCTTTGGGCGCTGATCATGGCGCTCAAGACCGGTCGCGGGGCTGAGGCACCGCCCTTCCTGGTGATGGATGTGATTTCGGCGGCCAATGCGCGCGCCGCCAGCCTGCCGCCGGGCGCGCCCGGGATTATTCGCATGGAGGTCGGCCAGCCCAGCACCGGCGCCCCGCGCGGCGCGGCTGAGGCAGCGATTCGCGCGCTGAATGCCGGCGCGCCGCTTGGCTATACGGAAGCCTTCGGGCTGGTATCGCTCAGGGAACGTATCGCGCGGCATTATGTGGACCATTACGGGCTGACGGTACCGGCGCGGCGTATTGCAGTGACCATGGGGGCTTCAGGCGCTTTTCCGCTCGCCTTTCTGGCGGCGTTTGATCCTGGTGATGCCATTGCCATGGCCGCACCCTTCTACCCGCCCTATGCCAATATTCTGCAAGCGCTTGGAATGCGCCCGCAATTGCTGGAATGCGATGCGGCAACGCGGTTTCAGCCGACAGTGGCCATGCTGGAAAAGCTTGATCCGCGCCCGGCGGGGCTGATCATCGCAAGCCCCTGCAACCCCGCGGGCACCATGCTGGCGCCAAATGAATTGGCCGCCATTGCCCGCTGGTGCCACGCTGAGGGCGTACGCCTTATCAGCGATGAAATCTATCACGGGTTGAGCTGGGGGACGGTCGCGGAAAGCAGCGCGGCGGCCTTCAGCGATTCGGCGATTATTGTGAACAGCTTTTCCAAATACTGGTCCATGACCGGCTGGCGCATCGGCTGGCTGCTGCTGCCCGAGGATCTTGTGCGCCCGGTGGAATGCCTGGCGCAGAATATGTTCATCAGCGCGCCCCATATCGCGCAAGTTGCGGCGGAAGCCGCGATGGATTGCCGCGAAGAATTGGAAGGCAATAAGGCCGCATATGCGCGGAGCCGCGCTGCCCTTCTGGCCGGGCTACCGCGTGCCGGGTTTGACCGTATCGCGGCGGCTGATGGTGCCTTTTATCTTTGGTGCGATGTCTCGGCGCTCACCAATGACAGCGCGGCGTTTTCGGCGTCCATGCTGGAAGGTGCGGGGATTGCAGCCACAACCGGGCTTGATTTTGACCGGGGCCGCGGCGGGCGCTTTCTGCGCTTTTCCTATTGCGGGTCTGAAGCCGATATGGCGGCGGCGCCGGGGCGCTTGGCGCAGTGGTTGGGCCGCTGAAATGCTTCAGCCTGGCCGGCCCCGACGATCTATCTGTTCCACCTTGGGCCAGATGGATTTGAACAGGGCCTCTCGTAGGTTCAAATCACCACTATCTGAAGGCGCGTAATCCGGGTGCAATTCGCGCGCCAACAGGCGGCGCAGCGAATCGAAGCGCTGGCGGTCCATATCTTCGGCTTCTTCGGTCAACATGCGCCCTTCAGCGGCCAGCGCGCGGCGCTTCCAGCTTTCCCGTTCCGCGATCAGCAGCCGGCAGGCATCCCTTAATTTTTGCATATTCTCGCGTTCAGCCATCAAGACGCGGGCGGCTTCGCGCAGCTTATCCATCAATATCTTCTGATCCGTATTTTTGCCCGGATCAGGCGTTGGCGCTGCGACTGGTTCTTCATGTTTTGTTGGCACTGATGTGGGAGGCGCACCGCGGCGCAGTACAGTTCCTGTTGCATATTCGCCAGAAGCGGTTCTGCGCGCGATGGGGGGCGTCTTGCTGCGCCCCACGGGCCACCAACCATCATTTTCAATAGGGTCAACAATGCCTGCACGTTCCATGCGTTCAAGATAATCAAGCGCAAGGCTCCAGCGGATGCCAAGGCCATCCGCCAGCTTGCTTGTATTGATGCGCGGCTGCCGGCGCACGAAGCGCACTGCATCCGCATAACTCGGAATCGGCATATGTCACCACCGACAATCCAAAAGGGATTATCTGGGGTGATTGTCGCCTAGCTTGATTAAACCTTGGTGAAGCCAAAGAAGAACGCGTGATGGGCTTTTCAACTCGCGGTGATTTTCGCGGCCTTTACCACTTCTGCCCAGGCTGCGGTTTCACGTTCCATCCGTATTGCCAAGGCTTCCGGCGTGGAAGGTGCCATAATTGCGCCGGCATCAAAGGCGCGTTTTCTGATGGCGGGATCAGCAAGAACTTCATTCAACTTCTGCGTTAGAATTCTTGCCACGGGTTCCGGTGTGCCGCGTGGTGCGAAAAGACTGAACCAGACATTAAGATCAAGATCGGCAAGCCCTTCTTCCTTCGCTGATGGAATCTGCGGCATCCCCGGATGGCGTTCATTGGAACTGACGCAAAGCGCGCGCAGCTTGCCATCCGCGACCAGCGGCGTCAGTGGCGGTGGTGAATTCATGTAGAAGTGAACGCGCCCCGCGATCAAATCACGGAGTGTCTCACCCGTGCCGCGATAGGGCACATGCAGCATGTCAATGCCGGCGCGCAGTTTCAGCAATTCCGCACCCAGATGATGCATGGAACCAACACCCGCTGAGGCATAGGTCAGATCACCCGGCCTTTGCTTGGCATAGGCGATGAATTCACGCATGGAATTCACCGGCACGGATGGGTGTGTCACGAAAAGCTGCGGGGTATCGGTGATCTGCCCGATGGGCAAAAAATCCCGCGCCGGCACAATTCCGCCAAGCGTGCCGACCGCGACACGCCCGGTCATGGTGCCGCAATAGCCGCAAAGCAGCGTGTGGCCATCTGGGCGCGCTTGCAGCACAGATGTAAGCCCGACCACATCATTCCCGCCTGGGCGGTTTTCCACGACCATGGAACCGCCCAAGGCGCGGCCAAGCTGATCCGCGATTAACCGCGCGCTGAAATCCGTGCCGCCACCGGCAGGCGAGGGCACTACCAGCGTGATGGGCCGATTGGGGAAGGTATCTTGAGCGCGCACCAGCGCAGGCGTGCTGAGCAGGCCAATTGCCGCACCTGTCAGCGCGCGGCGGGATATCTCGTGCGTCATCGTGGTTCCCCCTTGGTTTCAGACCGCGCCGGCAGCGGTGACGCCGCCATCCACGATCAGCTCTGTCCCCGTAATGTGCTTGGCTTCGTTGGAGACAAGGAACAGCACCGCATGGGCGATATCCCAACCATCGCCCATTTTGCCGAGCGGCACTTGCGCATCGCGCTTGGCGATCAGCGCGGCAGCATCATTGCCGCCCAATTGGCGCACCAGCCGGTGTTCGACCAACGGTGTATGCATCAGCCCCGGCACCACCGTATTGCAGCGCACACCCGCCTTGGCGTTTTCAATGGCAACGGATTTGGACAAAGCCACAATGCCATATTTCGTCGCGCTATAGGCAACATGCGGGCGCGCCGCTTGCATCCGATAACCCGCGATGGAAGATATATTTACAATCGCACTGCCCGGGCGCTTCTTCAAATGCGGCAGCGCGAATTTGCAGCCAAGGAAGGCTGATTTCAGATTGAAATCCACCTGGCGATCCCAGACTTCTTCCGGCATGGATTCCGCCCCGCCAGGATGCGATCCACCAACATTATTGACCATGATGTCCAGCTGGCCATAGCGCGCAACGCAGGCTTCAACCGCCGCCCGAAAACTATCGGAATCCAGCACATCGCAGATATGCGCGCTGGCTTCCCCGCCTTCGGATTTGATGATGCCGATGGTTTCTTCAACCGCGGCAGCGTTGTTATCCAGGCCAAACACCGTTGCCCCCTGGCGCGCGAGCAGCACGGCTGTTGCCTTGCCATTGCCCCAACCGGGGCCGACCGAACCTGCGCCCGTGACGATGGCGACCTTGCCTTTGAGACTGAGCATGCTTTCCTCCTACGTACTTTGGGGCGAAGCATCCGCGCTTCAGGCGGCCCCGTCCAGACCCCCTTGCTGCGACGGCGCGGATTTTGCGTTATGCTGCTTCAGCCCGAACCGGAGAATCCGCCATGGCCGTCACCCTTGTGCGCAGCCGCGCCATGATCACCAAAAGCCTGTCCAGAACTTCCTGGCAGGAGATTGCCGACGGCGCGCTGATCCAGGAAGGTGGCATCATTACCGAAATCGGTACCTATGATGATTTGCGCCGCAAGCACCCAACAATCCCGGTGGTGGGTTCGGGGCGGGAAGTCATGCTGCCCGGCTTTATCAATGCGCATCACCATGTCGGGCTGACGCCGCTGCAATTGGGCTCACCTGATATGCCGCTGGAACTTTGGTTCATCACGCGCATGGTGGCGCGCAATGTGAACCCTTACCTTGATACGCTTTATTCCGCCTTTGAGATGATTGGGTCTGGCATCACCACTGTGCAGCATTTGCATGGCTGGGCGCCGGGCAAGCTGCCCGATGTCGAGAAGCGCGCGGGTGAGATCATCCGCGCCTATGAGGATATCGGCATGCGCGTTTCATATTGCTTCGCGCTGCGTGACCAGAACCGCCTTGTCTATCAGGCGGATCAGGATTTCATCGCAAGCCTGCCGCCCGAATTGCGCGGGCCGATGCAGCGTTGGTTTGAACGGCTTCAATTGACGCTGGAAGATAATCTGGACCTATTCCGCAACCTGCATCGCAGCCACAACGCCAAGCGGCGCGTGCGCGTGCAATTGGCGCCCGCCAATCTCCATTGGTGTTCAGACACGGCGCTTGCTGCGATGGCCGAGTTATCGCACAGCCATGATGCGCCGATCCATATGCACCTGGTGGAAACCGCTTATCAGAAGGAATACGCCAAGCGCCGCGGCGGCGGCACGGCGGTGGAGTATCTGGACCGCTTCGGCTTGCTGGGGCCGAACATGACGCTTGGCCATGGTGTCTGGCTGAATGAGAAGGATATTGACCGGGTGGCGGAAACCGGCACCTGCATTTGCCATAATTGTTCGTCCAATTTCCGGCTGCGTTCCGGTGTGGCGCCGCTCAATCGCTTTGAAGCCAAGGGTATCAATACCGCGATCGGGTTGGATGAGGCCGGCATCAATGATGACCGCGATATGCTGCAGGAATTGCGCCTGGTGCTGCGCGCCCATCGCGTGCGCGGCATGGCGGATGATGACGTGCCGGGCATGGGCCAGGTGCTGCGCATGGCAACGGTTGGTGGGGCGCGCACGACTTCCTGGCGCGATAGCCTCGGCACGCTTGAAGTGGGCAAGGGGGCGGATTTGTCGCTGATAGATTGGGACAGCATCGCCTATCCCTATTTGGATGAACTTACCCCCACGCTTGATGCCGTAGTGCAGCGCGCCAAGGCGAATGCTGTGCGTGCCGTGATGTGCGATGGGGAAGTGATCTATCAGGAAGGGCGCTTCACGCGCGTGGACCGCGATTCGGCGCTGAAGGCGCTGCATGATGATCTGAGCCGCGCGCTTGCGGATGATGAGGTGGAACGGCGCAAGCTTTCCAAGGCGCTGCTGCCTTACGCCAGGCGCTTCTATGCCGACTACATTGACCCTGCCCGGCATGAGCCCTTCTACCGGCCAAATTCCCGGGTTTGAGGGGGCGGCAGGAGCGCCTTCCCGTAACTAGTGCTTGACCTTGGCCCCTGGCGGCGGAAGAGATGCCATTATGCCGTTCCGCAAGCTTTTGCCGATTCTATGCGCCCTGGGGCTGACCGCGCCGGCCTTTGGTCAATCGAGCCTGGGTGGCGCGCAGAATGTGCCGCCGCCGCGCCAAGCCGCGCCCGCCCCGGCCCAGCGGACTGAATCGCGCCCGCCGGTGGTCAGGCCGCCCGCCACGCCCCAGGCGACCCAACGCAATGCCCAAGGCCAGCAGCGCCCGGCAGGCCAGCAGCAGCGCCCCGCCGGGCAGCCGCAAGCGGGCCAAGGCAATCGCGCCGCCGCCGGCGCTGCCGCGGGGGTTGCCGCCGGTGCCGCTGCGGGCGCCGCCGCCAGCGCTGCCGCCAAACCGGCCGAGCCCACCCCGGCGCCCGCGCCCCCGCCGGCGGA
>CAMCZJ010000033.1 GCA_945886995.1 Asaia bogorensis | reverse complement strand
CAAATGGTGCGGCCCGCTTTTTCCCATGCTGTGCCGGCGCGCATCAGGGGGGTGAAGGGCGGCACGTAAAGCGCCGCGTCGCGCCGTTCCACGCGAAACATCTGCGCCTGCAATAGCTTGGAAATCTGTCCCGGCGAATAAGGCCGGCCATGGCCGAAGGGCGTGTGGTCAAACTGCGCCCATATGCCGCGCCGGTTGGGCGCCACCACCAACAAGCGCCCATCATCGCGCAGCACGCGCCAGCATTCCCGCAGCAACCGCCCGGCATTCTCCGCCGCTTCCAACCCATGCACCAGCAGGATGCGATCAAAGCTCAAATCCGGGAAAGGCAGCGCGTCTTCTTCGGCCAATACGGCGGATGAAACCCCGCCATGGGCGAAGCGCGAAGGGCCAAGCTGCGCGGGTGCGAGCGCGATGCAGCGCGCCGCTTCTTCGCGCCACAACGGCAAGTAAGGCTCGGCATGGCCAATCCCCAGCACATCAAGCCCGGTCAGGCGTGGCCAGAGCGTTGCCAAGCGCCGACGCAGCAGCCGCGCGGTCAGCCCGCCCGCCGGCGCGGCGTAGAATCCGGCCAGGCCATGGATTTCCTCTCCCATACCGTTAGATATAGGCACTTCCGGGCCTGCATGGGATGGCCCCCTGATAAGGTATCCGCAATGGCTTTGACCGCGACCCCGATTCCCTGCCTGTCCGACAATTACGCCTGGCTGCTTCGCGCCGCCGATGGCAGGCTTGCGGTTTGCGACCCGGCGGAAGACGCCCCCGTGGCCGCGGCGGTGGAGGCCATGGGCGGCAAGCTCGACCTGATTTTGCTGACGCATCACCACGGGGATCACGTGGCCGGCGTGCCGGGCCTGGTCGCGCGCTATGGCGCCAAGGTGGTGGGCGCGGCGGCGGATAAGCATCGCCTGCCGCCGCTCGATCAGGCGGTCTCGCCCGGCGCTACGGTGGATGTGCTGGGCAGCAAGGCGGTAGTGCTGGCGAGTGATGGCCATACACGCGGCCATATCGCCTTCCATATCGCCGATTCGCATATCTTGCTTTGCGGCGACACGCTGTTTTCGCTCGGCTGTGGGCGGCTGCTGGAAGGCACGGCAGAGCAGATGTTTGCGTCCCTCGCCGCACTCGCGGCCCTGCCGGGTGAAACGCTCGTTTGCTGCGGGCATGAATATACCGAAAGCAATGCGCGCTTTGCCATTACGGTCGAACCGGACAATGCCGCGCTGAAGGCCCGCATCGCAGAAGTCCAGGTGCAGCGGGCAGCCGGCAAGCCGACGCTGCCCAGCACCATCGCTTCCGAACGCGCTGCCAATCCCTTTATGCGCGCCCCGGATACCGCCACACTTGCCCGCATTCGTGCTGGTAAGGACAGCTTTCGTTAAATCATGTTTGGTCGCATTTTCCGAGTCGCCAAGTGCACGCACTTGGCTTGAAAATGCTCCAGTCCTCAACAAGGAAACGCCCGATGAAACTGCATTACTCCCCAGCCAGCCCCTATGTGCGGAAAGTCATGGTCTGCGCCATTGCGCGTGGCATTGGCGGGCTTTTGGAAAAAGTCTCCACCAACCCGCATCAATCGCCCGCTGATCTGCTGGCCGATAACCCGCTGTCCAAAGTGCCCGCTTTGGTCACGAAGGACGGTACGGCGATTTATGACAGCCCGGTGATTTACGAATATCTGGACACGATCGGCTCCGCCGCGCCGCTTTTCCCGCCAACGGGCAGTGCGCCGCGCCTCAAGGCCATGATCCGGCAGGCCGCCGCCGATGGCATTCTGGATGCCGCCGTGGCGCGGCGCCTGCAAATGGGTCAGCCGCAGGATGATGGCCGCAAGGCTTTCGATGCGCGCCAAAAGGCCGCCGTGGAACGCGCCCTGGCCGTACTGGAGAAAGACCCGCCGCGCGGGCTTGGCGATATCGGCGCCATCAGCATTGCCTGCGCGCTCGGCTACCTCGATTTCCGCTTTGCGGCTGAACCCTGGCGCGATGCCTGCCCGAAGCTCGCCGCCTGGTTCGCGGAAGTCTCCAAGTTGGCGCCGCTTGCCGAAACCGTCCCGGTCGGCTGAACCATGATTGACCTGCGCGATCCGGGCGTAACCGCCGCGCAGGTCATTGCCGCCCTTGCGCTTCAGCCCCATCCGGAAGGCGGCCATTACCGTGAAATCTGGCGGGATGCGCCGGAAGGCGGCGGGCGCGGCGCGGGCACGGCGATCTATTTCCTGCTTGCCGCCGATGAATTCAGCCATTGGCACCGCGTGGATGCCGCCGAAGCCTGGCATTGGTATGCGGGCGGTCCACTGGCGCTGAGCCTTTCCCCCGATGGCCATGATGCGGAGGCCGTGCATCTCGGCCCCGATCTTTGCCGCCATCAGCGCCCCTTTGCACTGGTGCCGAAGGGCTGGTGGCAAAGCGCGGTTTCTTTGGGCCGCTGGACCCTGGTGGGCTGCACCGTCAGCCCCGCCTTTGATTTCGCCGGCTTTGAACTGGCGCCGCCCGATTGGCGCCCCACCCCGCGAGGAAATTCATGAGCACAAGCCTGGCCTGGGATGACCGCTACCAGAATGGCGGCTTTGAGTTTGGTGAGGCGCCGAACCTTTATCTGCAATCCCAAGCGCATCGCATGCGCCCCGCCATGCGCGCCTTGGCGGTTGGCGATGGCGAAGGGCGCAATGGAGTCTGGCTGGCAGCGCAGGGGCTTCAGGTCACCTCGGTTGATTGGTCTGGCGTGGGTCTTGCCAAGGCAGCATCGCTGGCGCGCCAACGCGGCGTGGCGCTGCAAACCATCACGGCGGATGTCGCCGCCTGGGATTGGCCGCGCGCGCGGTTTGATCTGATTGCCTGGATTTTTGTGCATCTGCCGCCGGAAGACCGGGCGCGGGCCACACAAGGCGCCATCGCGGCGCTCGCCCCCGGCGGCTTGCTGGTGCTGGAATGCTTCACCCCCGCGCAGGAAGGGCGCCGCAGCGGCGGGCCGAAGCTGCGCGAATTGCTCTGGAGTCGCGCCATCGTCGAATCCTGTTTCGCCGGGCTTGAGGTGTTGGAATTGCTGGAAGGCACCGTGCTGCTGGATGAAGGCCCGCGCCATCAAGGCCATGCGGAAGTGGTGCGCGCCTTATTGAGGAAGCCCTGAAGCCTAGTAAGTGGTTGTCCCCACAAGGGCTGAGGGTTAGAAAGGGAATCGTGCATCCCCCGCCACTCATCACCCCGTCGCTTCTGGCCGCCGATTTCGCCAAACTCGGTGAAGAAGTGCGTGCCGTCACCGCAGCAGGTGCGGATTGGCTGCACCTGGACATTATGGATGGGCATTTTGTCCCGAATATCTCCTTCGGGCCGGGGTTGATCAAGGCGCTGCGTCGCCACACGACCATCCCCTTCGATGTGCATCTGATGATTGCACCAGTTGACCCCTATTTGCAGGCTTTCGCGGATGCCGGGGCGGATTTGATCTCGCTCCACCCCGAAGCGGGGGCCCATTTGCATCGCTCACTGCAAACCATTCGGGGCCTGGGCAAGAAAGCCGGCGTGGTGCTGAACCCGGCAACGCCCATCGCCACCATCGAACATGTGCTGGACCTTTGCGACCTTATCCTGGTGATGTCGGTCAATCCCGGCTTTGGCGGGCAAAGCTTCCTGGAAAGCCAATTACCGAAAATCGAAAAACTGCGCCGGCTGATTGAAGCCTCTGGCCGCGATATCCGCTTGCAGGTGGATGGCGGCGTCACCGCCAAAACCGCGCCGCTTTGCCTGAATGCCGGCGCCGATGTGCTCGTGGCTGGCACGGCGGTATTTGGCGCGCCAGACTACGCGGCGGCGATCCGCGCGCTGCGCGGGGGCGCGGCATGATCAACCTGCTGCGCGGCGCCCGGCAGAAACTGGCCCGGCTTCGCCCGGTGCGCGTGCCCGATGCCCCTTCCCGCCCCTTTCGCGATCTTTGGCCCGGCGATGCCGCCCGCGGCGCGCGTTTGTTGCGCGGAGAAGCCGATTTCGCCGGCACCATCCGCCCCATGCGCCTGACAGCCGAGGGCGATGAGCCCTGGGGGGGCCAAGGTGCCTCCCCCGCTTGGCGCGCTTCTGCCCATGGCTTTGCCTGGATGCGGGATTTGCGGGCGCTCGGCACCGATGCCGCACGGCTGCGCGCCCGTGCACTGACAGCCGATTGGCTGCAAACGGGCTGGGAAGAAGACATTGCCGATGCGCCGGAAGTGGCGGGCGCGCGCATTTCCGCCTGGCTCGGCCATTGGGATTTCTTCGCCGCCACGGCGGAAGATGTTTTCCGCCGCCAGGTGATGCAGCGGCTTGCGCAGGATGCACGCGATTTGGTTGGCGCCCTGCCGGCTGAGGAAGAACATCGCGGCGCGCTGGTGGCGTTGAAGGGCGCACTTGCTGCCGCCGTTGCCTTGGAAGAAGACGCCTATCTGCAACGCGCCATCCGCTTCCTGCCCGCCGAGATTGAACGCCAATTCCTGCCCGATGGCGGGCATGTGGAACGTTCACCCGCGCAGCAGCTCGCGGCACTGCAAGACCTGATCGAAATCCGCAACCTGCTGCATGGCATTGGCGTGGAAGCGCCGCCCCATCTGCTGGCGGCTTTGGACCGTGCTGCCCCCGCGCTCAGGCTATTCCGCCATGGCGATGGTTGCTTGGCGCTTTTCAATGGCGCGCGGGAGGAAAACTCCGCCCTGCTTGATCTGGTGCTGACGCAAGGTCAGGCGCGCGGGCGGGGTGCGCTGGAATTGCCGGAAACCGGCTTTCAGCGCCTGCAAGCCGGGCGCACCGTCATCATCATGGATGCCGGGCCGCCGCCGCGCGGGCGCGGGGCCACCACGGGGCCGGATGGCCTGCCAAGCGGCGCGGACCGCTTCGCCCATGCCGGCACGCTTTCCTTTGAAATGTCTATCGGGCGGGATCGGCTGATAGTGAATTGCGGCGCCGCACCGGCGGGTGAGGAAGGCTGGCGCGATGCCTTGCGCGCCACCGCCGCCCATTCAACGCTTGTGCTGTCTGACACCAATTCCAGCGAACTCCGCCCCGAAGGCATTGGCCGCAAGCCTGAGACGGTTGAGGTGGAACGCCAGGAAGCCACCGGCGCGCAATGGCTTGAAGTGAGCCATGATGGCTGGCGCGGCCCCTTCAGCGCGGTGCATCGCCGGCGGCTTTATTTGGCGGAATCAGGCGATGATTTGCGGGGCGAGGATGTGCTGGAAATGCCGCCCGATGCGCCGGTGCCGATTTTCGTCGCGCGGTTTCATTTGCACCCGGCCGTGACCGCCAATCTATTGCAGGATGAAAGTGCCGTGCTGCTGCGCCTGCCTTCCGGCGCGGGCTGGAAGCTACGCGCCAAGGGTGCGCGCGTTGCCTTGGAAGACAGCATTTATCTGGGCGGTGAGGCACGGCGCAGCCTGCAAATCGTGCTCTATGCCGAAGAAAATGAGGTTTCGCTGCAATGGGCGATCACGCGGGTCAGCCTGCCTGGTGCGGCGCCTGTCCCAAGCGCGTGAGCGCGCTGAACCTGCAATGAAAATCTGCTTCATCGCGAATGTGGATTTCGCCATGCGGCATTTCATTCTGCCGCTGATGCGTGGCGCCCGCACGCGCGGGCATGAGGTTGTGGGGCTATGCGCCGAAGGCCCCCTGCTTGAAATCCCCCGCGCCGAGGGTTTTCGCATTGAACCCATGCCCATGGCGCGCAGCATGAACCCGCGGGCGCAATGGCACGCCTATAAGGCCGTGCGCGACTTTCTGAAGCGCGAGCGGTGCGGCCTGGTGCATGCGCATATGCCGATCAGCGGCTTGATTGGGCGCGCGGCGGCGCGGTCAGCCGGCGTGCCGCGCATTGCCTATACCTGCCACGGTTTTCTGTTCAATCAGCCCGGCCCCTGGTGGCGCCGCGCCTTGGCGCTTCAGCTTGAACGTGCTGCCGGGCGCATCACGGATGTTTATCTGACCGTCAGCGAAGAAGAAGCCGCCGATGCACGCCGGCTTGGCATCCACCGCAATGCCATCGCCGTTCTGAATGGGCGCGACCCCGCGGCTTTCCATCCCGATCCCGAAGCGCGCCGCGCTTTGCGTGCGGAATTGGGCGCGGCTGACGATGACTGCGTGATCATCGCCGTATCACGCCTGGTGCGCCACAAGGGCTACCCCGAATTGCTGCGCGCCATGGAAACCGCGCCGGAGAATACTCGGCTTTGGGTGGTGGGGGAGCGTCTGGCTTCCGACCATGGGGAGGATATGGAACCCCATTTCGCCCGCGCCGCCGCAGCCCTTGGCCCAAGGCTGCAACGGCTTGGCTATAGGCATGATGTGGCGCGGCTGCTGGCGGCGGCGGATGTATTCTGCCTGCCATCCCATTTCGAGGGCCTGCCCATGAGCGTGATTGAGGCGATGCTGACCGGCCTGCCCGTGGTGGCCACCAATATCCGCGGCCCGCGCGAACAGGTGGTGGGGAACGAGACTGGGCTGCTGGTGCCCCCTGCCACCATTGCGCCCCTGGCCGAGGCGCTTTCGCGCCTAGCCACCGCCCCAGCGCTGCGGAAGCGCATGGGTGAGGCCGGGCGCGCCCACGCGCTGGAGCGGTTTGATGAGGCGAAGGTGGTGGGGCGGACGCTGGATTTGTTGGGGGTGTGAGGGGCGAGATGACGCTCGGAACTGTGTCTCTTACGCCCAATGATATGGATGTGGTCAACCCCGGGCATGACCCGGCAATGGGGCTAGCAGCGGCGTAGTTTTAAGGCGCTGAAAAAGATACGCGCGAATTTTGTACGGTTCCCACCAAGAATGAAATTCTCGATTTGACAACATATTGGAGTGTTTGGATCAGTTCTTCGCTCATGTCCCGCCCCTGACCAATCTGCCACTCTATGCCAAATGGGGCGCGGCGTGGTAATCAAAAACTTAAAGATTTTTGCCAAAGATCCAGACATGCCCCGTCATCTATCCACACGTCTCTACCAGAAAATGAGAAGATTATTCACCGGTTCCTGGTCGGCTAGCGACCTGCCACTGTCTATTCAGGCACCATCTAATTCATTGCCACAAAGCAATGAAAAGGAGGTTGTCTCGGCGGGCACCCCTGAATGGACAGTCAATATGCAGATGATTGACATGCTTCCGGATGAGGAACTCGAACGTCTCAATCGCCTGTTACCCTGGGGAGCTTTTTTGGTCGACAGTAAGGGGCGTCGATTCGGGCGGGCCTGGTCCGGCAGTAAGCGTGCGGTAGCACAGGCTTTACCTGACCCACGTATCCTAGAGCTAGATCGACGTATACCGCTACGCGACCGATCGGTTTTAGAGATCGGCTGCTTCGAAGGCATCCATACAGCTGCGCTTGCAGCGCGAGCTGCCCGGGTGTTGGCTTGTGACAGCCGCATAGAAAATGTCATCAAGACAATTGTACGTTGCGGGATGTTGCAGACGGCACCAGTTGTCTTTAGGTGGAATGTGGAAGAATGCCTGCCGGAGAATATTGATATAACAAGCGATGTTCTCCACCATGTGGGAGTACTTTACCATTTGACAGATCCCGTATCGCATCTGAACTTTCTTGCTAATCGAGTAAATGATACAATCATGCTCGACACGCATGTAGCGCCGGAGAACGCCATCTTGCAGGAATACCAATCCTGCGGGCGGACTTGGAAGTATTTCCGTTATAAGGAGGGTGGGCGGGAAGACCCGTTTTCTGGTATGGCAAGCCATGCCAAATGGCTGGAAGTCCGATCTATCACTCAAATTCTGGAGGATGCTGGTTTTTCCAAGATTGACGTTGCGCGCATACAACAGGAGCGGAACGGCCCGCGATTATTGCTTTTTGCGAGCCGATAGACCAGCACTCGTCCAGATAACGCGTCTTAATTGCGTGCCTTGGCAGCCATACCGGCTGATGCGCTCCGATCAACAATATGCTCATTCTCGCAATTTTGGACCTGAGTGCTCGAAAATATCGCTTGAAGAATGCGTGGGATTGCATCGCCTGACAAGACACTGCTGTCCCTGAAGGCCAAGCTCCGCGCAACCATTTCGTTCTTCCCTGTTCCGCATGATGCAATAAACTCGTTCCAATCGTTGACGTCATGCAGAAGCGGCAATGGTGAGTAGGCAGATAGGCTCAAGCCATAAGCGGCAACGGCGACTGGCTTCCCCGCAAGAGCCGCATCAAGCGCCACCGTGGAAGGTGTAGTGATCGCTCCATCCACAATTTGAAGAATGGCGCTTGCGGTAAAGGGTTCCCACAAGGGATCGGTCGGATTTGCCAGCACCAGATTAGGCGGCGCCGCCTTTAGTGCAGCCAAGTGTTCCGATGTCCATCTTCCAGCGTGATGCGGCTTTATCAGGAACAGTACATCGCGATGCGAATTTACTGCGGCGAATAAATCTTTCAAGAAAAATTCGACATAAGCAGCTGAATAACGTTGCCAATGCAAATTTTCAAAAACTCCGACGACTATTCTATAACTGTTCTTCATGGGTAAGTTTGGCAAAATGAGTGGCGCGGAACTTGGGCGCCCAACAGCCACACAACGTGTACGAATATCCGGTGCAACCTGTGCAGGTAGGTCTTCCGCTTTGCCCCAAATAAAAATGCGGGATGACGCGAATTGCACCCGAGCCGCGCCTTCCGGCTGCGCTTCAAAATAGGTTAGTCCGATGTTCTCCAGGCCGTGCTGAAAAGTGAAGCATCTTTGCCCAAGTGCTTCAGCCCGCTTCGCGAGTGAGAATGAGACGCGGTGGGCAGGGTTGTTGCTTTCCACCGCGGTCAAGACAGCGTCGAAACACAAGTGTGGCGCGGTTCCTTCGACTACGTCCTTTTGGCTGACCAGGAGCGGGACGATTCCATTCGATGTAAGCTGCTGAAGCACCCGCGGTGATTCCGAGACGAGCCATTCCGTGACGCAAACCTTCAAGTCAAAGCGAGGATCACGCATCAATCCCTGCATCACAGGCATCAGAACATCAAGGTCTTGCAACAAATCCATGAACGCAAGCACGCGTACAGCTTCAGGTGGCTGGATCACGCTATCCTGGCGCTTTTCCAGACCGGAAAGCACGCCTTCCCAGGCGGTGCCCATGGCAGTAGGGCCAAAATGCTTCAGCACATATTCCTGACCGGCCAGCGCGTCCCGCCTGGCCCGTGCGTCGTTAGTCAGGTAGCTAAGGATACCGTTTTCCCAGTCATCCAGAACCATAAACTCCTTCAGTGCCTGCGCTGCTGGAATACTGGTCGCAACTACCGGAATACCCCTGCTGAGGGCGAGGGCGTGGCGATTGGCCGATTTGGCAAGGCTGAACTGATCCCTCGAATTCGGAATCACACAGAGATCCGCCTGATCCAATTCGCGAAAAATCGTCTTGCGAGACCAAGGCCGGTAGATACAGGGAAAGGGCCAGGCTTTGGTGATTCTTTCAAACTCGCTGCGGTTATTGCTTACAACAATCAGCTCCAGGGGTACTACCGCAGCGACCCTTGCGAGGGGCTCCTTGATCAGGTTGAGGTTGGGCAAGCCGAAATCGCCATGCCCGGCGCCCGCATTGCCAAACCAGATGATACGCTTGCGTGGCCGCCCCAGCGGCAGCCCTGCGGCGGGTGGCAAATGCAGGTCCTGATCCAGCTGGGCACGGGATTTGTCCAACGCTTGATTGGCTACGACTGTTGGTTTGAAAAATACTTGTTCCGATAGAAATTTTGGCGGCTGCCTTGTGACTACGGTATGCCTAGCGTGCCAGCCATACTGAAGGATGATGCGGACTTTAGGTAGCGTCCGTCTAATCACCTGGGGTAGCGCACTGATCAAGAATTTCTTCAGGGAGGAGGTATAGCGTCGGCATTTCCCAAAAATGCGACGTAGTTCTGCGCGTCGAAGCGTTGCCCTAAACGAGCGGCGGATGGCGGCATTTTCAGCCTCACTCTCGACGGGGTCGGGGATTTCTACCACGGGTACATTGTGTTGGACCATCTTCCGGACCTTGGCAGCGAGTACTGGCCCCGTGGTGACGGCAACCGACGCGATGTTCAGAACGGCCGTGCATATCGCTTGTTCCACGCCACGGCCCCGACCGTAGGATGGAACAAAGATATCATCGCAGAGGTCAACAATGACTGGTGTGCCAGCCTCATGTGCCAGAAATGCTACCTTAAGGTCTGTAAGGTTGGTTGGCTTGACGATAATCAGCGCGTCAAGCGAGGCAATCAACGCAGGTGATGGAGTATCTTCGAGTACGCGAACATCATGGCCGTCTCGGCTAAGCTGAAGCGCAGGGTAAAAAGCTCTGTACCAGACATTATCGCTGCTCTCTGAAAGGCTCTGCACCTTGAAGCCAAGTACCATGCTACATAGCAACTGAGGTCCAGGCATCGAAGACGTTATCACGTGACATTTCCAAGGAAGATATGAGGGGAAAATGAAACGGGAGTTCTCCTAATGCCACAAACATCGATCATGTTCGGGATCTCTTCAGGCCAAGATATCGCCTCAACTTCCTTATCTACGCTTGCGGTTTCGGGAGGCTTCTCATCTCACAGACAATTTCGTCCGAAAACGCCTCAAAGCGTTCCAGCCTCCACTGGGCCATTAATAATGGCAGCCAAAAATCAGCCCCTTCAACTATCAGATGTGCGTTTCGACCATCAGGCAAAATCTTGTTCGCTTTCCTTGTCGATATACTCAGGAAAACGCCGCGTTGAGCAAGGCTTTCCATGTGTGAAAGTACATCGTCGAGACAGTCCGGTTCTATGTGCTCCAATACATCACAACAAACCAGAAAATCAGCCGGTCGCGGCGCAGCACTTAAGTCGGGTACACACGGATCATATGACTCGACTTTCTTGAACCAAAACATTTTCTCGACATGACGTCGCTTGCCACTTCCATAATCCAATATATTTTTTGCATCCAAGCGCCTTGCCATTGCTTTTATCTTACGAGCATAACGGGGCGCAGTAACCCCATAATGCGTGGTTTGGTGCAAGATCTCATTTTGCTGTCTATAGTTATCAGAAATGAGTTTGAATGACATGATGGAAGTCCTCATCCTAGGCAAGTGCATATGCACGATTGAAACGATTTCTGCGATCAAGGTCGATAGATTGGCGGATCTCCTTGACTCGCATTCTCACCCCCCTGAGATCGTCCGTCTGACCTTGCCGCCGATACGTCGGGCAAGCCTCAACATCGAATTCGCTAAGCTGCGGCTTTTCAGGCCCATTCTCAATTCGTACTCCTCGACTTCCTTTTGTCGCCGCGCCGCCATTTCATTTACAGTACGATGCGGCCTGAAACCGGCAGATTTATCAATCTGGCGATATTTGCGAACCTCCGCATCGCTCGGCGCCCTGGCAGGTCCGGCGCCAAAGTCTGCCATTTGCTGGATAAGGGATGGTCGAAAATATCCCAAGGATATCTCGCGCTCAATTTCAGACATCGCCATGGAACCATTTTCCAACATCAGACGAAGCTCTTCCAGCCAAACCCAAGCGTTGGGATTATTCGTATAAACCCATGGCTGTGTCTGCATATCCGTGTAATGGATTAGGCCTGTCTTGCCAGGTTCAAACACCTCAAGGCTGTTCCATTCAAAGGGTACGGCATAACTGATCTCATGTTCTTCAAGGATGCACATGTTATAGAGGAGCTCTTCATAACTGTAGCGCCCATCAAGCCCTGATATAATCTCTTCCGGGTCCCAGTTGATTGCTCCACAATTTAGTAGCATAACAGAACACTGTTTCTGCCGTTTTTTGATGGAGCCATGCATCGCAGCACCCCCACCGGCGGGGGTGCCGGCTTCCTGAATAATGATCTTGCAATCGTCAAAAGGCAGCGACCAAAGTTCGCGAAAATCCCGGAGTACGAGCATATCTGCATCAAGATAAATCGCGCGTCCCTTGTGGCCCATAAGTTCGGGAATTGCGAAGCGCGTGAATGAAAAGCCTGTCCGCTTGCCTTGCCGGGGATCCTTCGGGTCTGGCAGTTCCAGGTCATGCATTGACTTCAGATTGATGTTTAACGTGGTTGAACGCCTTATCGAATGCTCAAGCACCTTGACGGCCAGGAGTTGCGATCGGTCGGAACCAACAAAGATATGCGCTGTATCAGCTTCGCTAGTCAAAACCTCTCTCCCTTGCGCAGCCAAATTAAGGCTCAAGACGCTTCAATTCTACAGCCTCTGGAGGCAAAAAACAAGAAATGTCACGCGGAAGAAGCGGGTAGTGAAGTGCTGCAAGCCCCCCGCCGAGGCGGCTCGGCAGGCGTGCGCGCAGGCGCAGCAAACGAAAGCAATGGCGGGAAGAACGGATCGTCGTCCAACATCTCCCCCCATTTTTCCCGCATCGCGTCACGTTCTGCCTCCCATAAGGCGAAGCGCGCGCCCGAAAAATCGCTGCCTCGGCTGGCGCTTTCATGGTGGCGCAGGCGGGCATGCGGGGTGAAAACATTGCGCAAGCCACCCGACCCCAGTTTCAAGCACAAATCCACATCATTATAGGCAACGCGGAAGCGTTGCTCATCCAGCCCATCAACGGCCAAATAGGCATCGCGGCGCACCGCAAGGCAGGCGCCAGTCACGGCGGAAACCTGGCGCAGCAGCAAAAGATCATCCTGCTGCCCCTCATCCTCTCCCCCGGCAAAAAGATAATCATGTCCCGCCACGCCCCGTGGCCCAAGAATAACGCCGGCATGCTGAATGCGCCCGGAAGGGAAAAGTAGCTTGGCGCCCACGGCGCCAATATCCGGCCGGATCGCCAGTGTTGCCATTTCCCGCAACCATTCCGGGTGCAGCACTTCGGTGTCATTATTCAGCAAAACCAGCACTTCCCCACGCGCCACTGCGGCGGCCTGGTTGTTCAGCAAGGCATAATTGAACGGTCCGGGGCTTGGCAGAACCCGCAGCCTCGGTTCGGAAGACCAGCGGTGCAGCAATGCATGAAGCGCCGGTTCCGTGCTGCCATTATCCACAACAATCACTTCCATGGCCGGGTAATCAGTGCGGAGGAACAAGCCTTCCAGGCATGGGGCCAGTAATGCCGCCCGGTCGCGCGTTGGGATGATCACGCTCACCATCGGCGCCTGGGCAGGCATGGGCCACATGATTTGAAGGGGCCGCTTCCCTGCCGCTGCAATACGCGCACCAGGCATGGCTTGCGCCAATGCGGCGCTAACGGCCTCGGGATCGGTCGCCGTACGCCAAGGGGCGCTTGGGGATTGCGGGTGGCGGTGCAGCAGCACGGCTGGGATATGGCGCACTGCATCTGCGCCGCCCGCGCGGGTTGCCGCCAGGGCCAGTGAATGGCCGCGCAGATTGACCAACCCATGATCGCGGATCATGACCGCATCGAAGGCGATGGCATGACCAAGACTTGCCTGCTGCAAAAGCCTAAACGGGTCAAACGCTGCCTTGAACCAGGGCGCACAAAACGCGCCTGATGCATCGCGCATATCCTCATCAGCATAAAGCACGCGCGCCGCTGGCATGCGCAGCGCCGCCAAGGCAAAACAGGCCAAGGCATGGCGTTCGAGTGTTTCGCCTTGGTCTAAAACCATCACAAAACTACCCGTAAACGTCGCCAGCGTCGCTACTGCGTCGGGCGCTTCCACTGCCTGCCAAGGAATAGCCACTTGATACTGAAGGCTTGCGCGGGTGGCCTCGCCCAAGGCACCCGCCCCCACCACAATCAGAAAAGCGGGCGGATTTTCGCCGAGCGCGAGTAGAAGTTCGGCATCATCCTCGGGCTTGGTGGTCTGCCAGCGGGTAAACCAAGCGGCGTAGGACGGGCCGCGCAGCCGGTTGATCGCCGGGATCAGCCGAGGAATGAGCGGCGCAATAAGCGAGAGGACGAACCTCTCTAGCTTTGGGTGCCGCCGCAAAACTGCGCGAAAAATCGCTATCAGCCGGCCCATCATCTGCGGTCTGCCGCCAGCCCGACCGCCCCTGTAGAACAGCGTCTATACCCCTGGGTAATCACCATACTGGGTCCTTCGCCTTGCAGCCATCTTGGGGTGGCGCAATTCTACTGCGCTGGACAATGTTCGTTCGCCAAGTCATTTGAAAATCCGCTATCAGATGATCTGTGGTTACCATTGTTTCAGGGGCTTTTGCAGCTTCTTCTCAACCGCTCCTCAGCAGGTTTTGCCAAAGTGACGCATGCGTATCAACTTTCGGCCCTGGCTTCGCCCAATGCCTCAAAGGCGCGATGGGCCCAAAGTCTCGCCACGCGCGCCCCGGCGCGCTTCGCCCGGCGTGTCGCTGAAGTCCTCCAGGAAACCGGCTCAGCCGCTTTCCTGGACCGCTTCGCACCGCAACGGCCTGAAATTTTCGAAGCTTCAGAAGGCCAAGCCCCCCTCACCCGCTCCCTGGCACTTTACCTTCACTGGTCGCCAGATGGCCGCATCTCCCGCATGGTGCGCCGGCAGGTAAGGCTCTGGCGGGAAGCGGGCTTTGCCTGCGTTTTCATCACCAATGCCACCCCGCCCGCGGAAGATTGGGGCGGCATCGCGGCGGATACAGTGCTCCGCATCCGCCGCGCCAATATCGGGCGGGATTTTGGCGCCTGGCGGGATGCAGCGGCCATTGCCCTGCAACGCTTTGGCACCCCGCAGGAATTGCTGCTGACGAATGATAGCGTGCTTGGCCCCTTCCTGCCCTTGCCCCCCCTGGTGGATGCCTGGCGCGCGGGGGGCGATGGTTTTTTCGGCCTCACGGAAAGTCTGGGCGGCGGGGCGCATCTGCAATCCTATGCGCTGCTTGGCCGGGGTGAAAAAGCCGTTGCGGAAATGCTCGGCCACCTCAACAGCCTAAAGGATAGCCGCAGCAAATGGCTATTGGTTCAACGGGGCGAAATCGGCATCACCCAGCGCATGTTTCGCGCCAGTGTGCCCTGCTGGGCGCTATTCGGGCAGGAAAGGCTTGCAGCATTTGCAAACGCGGCAACCCGCATGCGGATTGCGCCGCGTTACAGCAGCGCGGAAGCCTTCGCCCGCGTACCCTTCAACCCCTGCCATCACTTGTGGCGGGAATTGGTGGAAGGCATGGGCTACCCCTATCTGAAAACGGAACTTATTCGCCGCAATCCACTCGGCGTGCCCGGCGTGGACCATTGGCGGGAAGTGGTCCCGGCAGCGGAATTGCCGATTATTGAAGAACATCTGGCCATGATGGGGCCGTGACGCTGCCTCAAGGACTTTCTATGCAGGAATGATTGGTTGGGGCGCCAGGATTCGAACCTGGGAATGGCGGTACCAAAAACCGCTGCCTTACCGCTTGGCGACGCCCCAATGACGAAGCATTTTCAAGCCAAGTGAACTTACTTGGCGACTCGGAAAATGCGACCAATCTATACCTCAGTTTCCGTCCGTCGCGCAGAAGCGCGAAGGACGGGGGCTAATAACCCTCAAAGGGTGGCGCCGTGAAGCCCCCCTCCCCAACACCACCAGGCGGGGGGCAAAGCGGCCGCTGCCGCTGCTGCCGCCGCCGCATTGGGAAACACCCCAAAGCAGGTGGCACCTGAACCGCTCATGCGCGCCAAAAGGCAGCCCGGGCTTCGGGAAATTGCCGCCAGAACCTCAGCAATTGCGGGGCAAAGGGTAATCGCGGGGGCCTGCAAATCATTCTCAAGCCGCGCCAAATCCGCCGCCATGGCAGCCGCATTGCCCCATCCCGCCGGCAATTCAGCGCGGGGCGAAAACCCACCCTGGCGCGCGCGAAACACGGCGGGCGTGGCCAAAGCAAGGCGCGGATTCGCAAGCAAAAGCCCAAAGCGCGGCAGTTTGGGCGCGGCGCTTAGTACCTCACCCACCCCTCCCATGCGGGCAGGGCGGCACCCCACACAAACCGGCACATCAGCGCCCAAGCTTGCGCCAATCTCGGCCAAGCGCGCTTCCGGCCAGCCAAGCCCCCAAAGCCGGTCAAGCGCGCGCAGCGTGGCCGCCGCATCGGCGCTGCCCCCGCCAATGCCGCTTGCCACCGGCAGGCGCTTCAGCAAGTGCAATAAGGCTTGGCCTTCCACCCCGGCAGCCTCCGCCAGCCTCCGGGCCGCGCGCAGCACCAGGTTATCGGGCTCCGCCGCCAGCGCCCCGCCTTCCGCGCCTTCTATCGCCAGGGACAGGATTTCACCCGAACAGGCACTCACGGCATCCCCCATGCCGGCAAAGACAACCAGGCTATCCAGCAGATGGTAGCCATCCGCCCGGCGCCCTGTGACATGCAGGAAAAGATTAACCTTGGCCGGGGCCGATTCCGAGATTTTCAGCGCCGCGTCTCCGCGCTTGGCTGGGTGGTCAAGCCATTGGCAATCTTGGCCTCAATCTTCGGCCCCTCATCGCCTTCCGGCCCCAGCGTCAGGGCGCGGCGCCATTGAAACAGCGCTTCCCGCCGGCGGCCCTCGGCCCAATAGGCGTCGCCCAGATGGTCATTGATCACGCTGCTTTGTGATTCAAGCTCCACCGCCTTTTCCAGCCAACGCACCGCGCCTGGAATATCGCCAAGCTTATACAGCGCCCAGCCAAGGCTATCGGCGATATTCCCATCATTCGGGCGAAGCTCCACCGCGCGTTCCAACATGCGCCGCGCTTCCACCAGGTTCTGGCCCAATTCTACCCAGCTATAGGCCAGGTAATTCAGCACCAGCGGCTGTTCCGGGCTCAGGCTCAGCGCCCGCTGAAAATCCGCCTCGGCTTCTGGCCAGCGCTTGGCGCGTTCCAGCGCTATGCCGCGCGCGTAGAAAAGCGGCCAATGCGCAACTGAAGGCACGCCGATACGGCTGATTGCCCCGTCATAGGCCGTGATCGCCGGCGCCCAATTCTGCCGACCCCGATACAAATCCCCAAGCCGTGCCATGGGCTGGAAGGCGCGCGGATGTTGCGCGGCCAAGCGGCGTAGCTCCGCCTCGGCCTCCGGCACCTTGTCCAGCCGATCGAGCAAGCCCGCGCGGCGCAATGCCAATATCGGGGCGAAGGGGTCAGCCGGATCGGCCCGTTCCAGCAGCGCAAGTGCTGCTGCATACTGGCTTTCATCGCCCAGCGCCTCAGCCCCCGCCAGCAGCGCGGGCCCGTAGCGCGGGCGCAATTGCAAAGAAAGCCGCACCAGCGCCAGTGAGAACTCGCCCGCTTGCGGCCCGCGCAAGGCGTTGGCGAGTGCCAGATAAGCCTCCGCCATGCCCTCAGTGGCGGAGGCAACCACGCGCCGCGTCGCCAAAGCGTCCCGCCCGCCCGTATCGGCAAAAAGCCCGGCATCATCCTGGCCGCGGCCCAGCCGGTCCAATAGGCGCTCCGCTTCCGCCGTCTGGCCGGCGCGCATCAGAATGCCGGCCATGGTGCGGGCCAATGGCAGGCTGGGCGCAGGGCCATCCGCCATCGCCAAGCGTACCAAGCGTTCGGCTTCACGTGGGCGGTCGGCAATATCGGCGATCATGGCGCCATGCAGCGCATAAATGCCGCGCTGGCGGCCGGTGTCCGTAAGCGGACGGAGCGTGGCCAAGGCCGCATCTGTCTGCCCCTTGCCCTGCTGCGCCCAAGCCACGAGTAAAGGCCGCAACAGCCCGGATAACCCCTGGTTCGGCAGGTTGCGGAAGCGCTGCTCAGCGCGGTCATAGCGCCCGGCCTGTGCATCCTGCCCGGCCAGTAGCATGGCGGCCAAAGGCTCATTCGGGATCGCACGCGCCAGCCGCCCCGCTTCTGAACGGCCATCCAGCAGGGTCGCAATAAAGGCGCGCTGCACTACCTCGGGCTCATTCGGGGCGCGCCGTAGCGCCTGCAGCAGGCTATCGGCGGCCATTTTCGTATCGGCTTCATTGGTGGCGAAACGCCCGGCCAAATAGGACCCGAAGGCGCCAGTGACTTCCGGCGCGGCACCGCGCAGCGCGGGGCGATCCAAATTATCGCCGGCCGCGCAGGCGGAAAGCAGCGCGGCGGCCAATAGGCAAAGGCGGCGGGACGGAAAGGAAGATGCCATCAGAACAACCTAAACCCTGATCCCCGCCAAACCAAGGGCTTGCCTCACCTAATCTATCGTGATCCCGGCGGCACGGATTACGGCGCCCAATTCTTCCACCTCTCGCCGAGCCAGCGCATCCAATTCGGCAAGGCTCATGGCCTTGGTGGTGGCCCCACCGGCCTGCGCCCTTTCACGCACAGAAGCCTGTTCTGCCGCGGCATTGATCACCGCATTCAGCCTTTCCTGAATGGGCCTGGGTGTCGCCGCCGGCACGGCAAAGCCAAACCAGGCATCCAGCGTAAAGCCCGGCAGGCCCGCTTCCGCCGTGGTGGGCACATCCGGCAGCCCCGCAGCGCGCTGGGCGCTTGCAATCGCCAGCGCCTTCACCCGCCCGCCCTGCACCAGCGCAATCGCCGATGATGGCGTGGTGATGAAAAGCTCCACCCGCCCACCGGCCACATCCTGCAAAGCCGGCGCTGCGCCACGATAAGGCACATGCACCATCTCCGCCCCGA
>CAMCZJ010000032.1 GCA_945886995.1 Asaia bogorensis | reverse complement strand
GTGCGATCACCGCCGTGCCATCCGCGCCCACCCGCACGGGGCCGGAGAACAGAGACACCAATCTTTGCGGCGGCTGAATGCCCATCCCGGCCAAGCCGCCATCTCCGCCCTGGCGCAGAAGCGCGAGCGCGCCTTCCGCCGGCGCCAATAACCGCCCGTAATCATCGCGAATATCCACGCCAAGGGCGCGCCGACCCAGGAAATGCGCCACCGGATCGGGCGAGGCGAAACCGGTCAGGCGCAAAATCCCCTCATCCACCGCAGCCAGCGTCACCATCGCCTCACCCCGCGCCCCCGCAATGCGGATCGGGATTTCCACGCGCTGACGCGGACGGATGCGTTCAGGCGCGGCGATGCTCACCTCCAACCTGCGCGGTGCGGGATCAAGCCCGATCCAAGCCAGACCAAGCGCACGGCCAGGGCGGCCTTCGCGTGCCTCACCAGGGCGATAGGCGGTGACAGTGATATAGGCGCCCGGCCCCCAGGCAGCATCCACCGGCACTTCGATATCTGTGCCCGCTTCGCTGAGCGTGATTTCACGGAGCGAGACAAGCCGATCCGTCAGCACCGCAACGGTCGCCGGCCCCGCAAAGGGCGGCGAGATGCGCAGCCGCGCGACCTCGCCGGGTGCGAAAGTGCGGCGTTCAGCGGCTACATCAATCCGGTCCGGAATTTCCGCGCTTTCCACACCGGCCCAGCCGGCGCGGAAGCGATAGGATGCCATGCCAAGCCCATCCGCATCGGCGATTTCCAGCCGATAGCGACCAAAGGGCAGGCTGCGCGCGAAGCGCGTGGGCGCGGCGGGATTGATGATGATCTCTGCCGCATCCACCGGTTCATCGCGCCAAACGGTTTCAAACCGCGCGATGGAATCGCGCATCACCAGCCGCCAATCCGGCCTTTCGCGCAGCAGGCGCAGCCTAAGCCGCGCCGGTGCCGCGCTGCCATCAGGTGCGACGGCCGCGATATCAAATGCCGCTTCCGCGCCGGCATCTATCGCATCACCCTGAAAGGCCGGGCGCAGCACGGGGGACAGGCCGGCAGCACGCACCGGCACGGCAATCTGCGCGCGGCTTTCGCGCCCGCCGGGCTCTGCAATCGCCAGCGTGACATTGGCTTTGATGGGCAGCGTTGTATCCGGTGCGCGCGGTAGCGTCAGCGCGACCACGCCGCGCCCTTCACGATCAAGCGGCGCGATTTCTTGGCGGATCAGATCCGGTGCGAAGTTTTCATCCTGAAGGCCGAAGCGCCAGCCGCGCCAGGCTTCAAAAGGCTCGGGATCCGGCAGCAGGCGAATTTCCGCATTGCCCGTAAGCCCCGCCCCCGGCGCGCCATACAGGAAGCGCGCCGTGACAGGCAGATCAAGCGCTGTATTGCCTGGCACCAAAGGCCCCGGCGCTGGCCCGGCGGTGACTTCCAACCCCTCCGGCACAAAAGCATCCACGCGGAATTGCGCGCGACCAATCGGCGGCAGGGCAGGATCGACGAGGGCTTCAATGGACCATTGGCCATAAACCGCACCATCGGAAAGCCTGAGCGGCCAGGAAATGGCACCACCCATCAGCCGCGGTGGTGTGATTTCCGCCGCGATCTGCCCATTGGGCCGCCGCAGCCTGAGCCTGACCGGCATATCCTGCGGATTGCCGGCGGCATCGCGCAAAAGCCCCGTCAGATTGACGGTCTCGCCAGGACGATAAATGCCGCGATCGAGCCAGAGAAACGAATCAAGCGGGCCAGGATGCGCACGGCCCGAGGCGCCCCGATCCGAAAGATCAAAACTCGCCGCTTCAAGATTGAGCGCGGCGAGATCATCCGGCGCTTCGGCATGAATGGCGAAGGGTGCAAGCGGCCCCTGCCCGCGCAGCAGCGCGAGTGGAAAACGCGCAAGCCCCGCCGCATCCGTGCGCGCTTCGGCCAGCACATCATTGTTGCGCGCCATCAGCGCAACGCGCAGGCCGGATTTTACTTGGCCCGATTGAAAACTGCGCGCCTGCACCGCCAGCCCATCAGCGCCGCGCCAGGCGGTCAGGCCGATATCCGTCACGAAAAACGGGAAGGCGGCGGCGGTGGCTTCTCCACGGCGGGGTTCCGCCTGCCGTGCCGTGATCAAGTAAAGCCCAGGTGCAGCATCACGCAGCAGATCAGCCAGCGGCAGCGCATGGCGCGTGAGGCGATTGGGCGCACCGCCCTGCAATTCCGCGCTGCCTTCCCACAAAACGCGCCCGCTTTGATCGCCGATATACTGCGCCATCCATTGATCCAATGCCTCACCCGGACGCCAGCGTTCGCGGAGCGAGATCAGATTGCGTTCGGAAAGCCGCACCAGGCGAAGCTGCAATTTTTCGACATTCACGGTTGCGACGCCAAGGCGCGGGGCCTGGCCACGCGGCAGGATGAAGGCTCGGTTTTCGAATACAATGCGCGCGCTGCGATCCGGCATGGCGATAGCAAGCGGCGTATCGGCGCGCAGATTGCCGCCTTCACCGGGCAAGCCAGCGCGCAGGATAAGCCGTGTGGTCTGGCCCCAGGGCAGGCCGCCCACGCAAAGTTGATCCGCTTCGCGTTCGATGGTGAGGTTGGGCAGGGCCGGGTCAGCGCGCACCCAATCTTCTGCACGCCAATCGCCGCGGCGCGCGGGCGGGATGGTGAAGCCAATACAGGCGCGCGCCGGTTCGGCATCCGGTTCTGGCGTGACGCGCCGCACCAGCATGCCGGCGGCGCGGCGCGCGGTATCAAGCGCTGCCTTGTGGCGCGCATCATTGGGCAAGCGTTCCACCACCGCTTCCAAAGCTTCTACCTGCTGTGCCAGACGATCCTGCCGGCGGAGCGCTTCGGCGATCAGCAGCAGGGGTGGCACTTCCGGCTCTCCGCCCGGGGCGAATTGAAAGGCGCGCCAGGCTGCTTGCAAAGCGCGGTTACTCTCGGCCGGTGTGCGGGCAAGCTGCGCTTCAGCAAGCGCCAGCCAATGATCGGCGGTGCTATTGCCTAGCCCGATGCGTTCTTCCAGGGCAGCGGCGGCGGCAGCGAAATCACGCCGCGCGGTGGCGTCCTGCGCACGGCGTTCGGCTGCCGCGCGTTGTTGCGGCGTGCCGCCGGCGGGGAAGCGGCGTTGCAGGCTTTGCTGATAGACGCCGGATTCCTGAGACAAGCCCGGCAAATCAAAGCCCTGCGCCCAAGTAGTGAGAGGGGCAAAGGCCAGCATCAGGATCAGCAAAAGGCGCGGCAGCTTCATCGGGGGGTTCCTCGCCAAAGGCAGTGTAGCTTATCGCATGTTACGTGGCGGGATGCATCACGGGGTTTTAGACCGGGGAGTATGGCCAGAAACCTCAGCCCCCGCATCCCGGCTAAGGGCTGTAAGCATGGGAATTGACAGAAGCGTGACCAAAGCCGCCACAAGAAAGCCCGCAGAGAAATCCGCAAGGCCTAGTTCTGCCCGCCCTGCGGCAAGGCGAGAGAGTTCCAGCGTCGCGGTCGCCAGCACGACGCCAAGCGCGGGCGATAATTGCTGCAGCGTGCTGTAGAAGCTGGTGGCGGCAGAGAGCTTTTCCGGCGGCACATCAGCAAAAACCAGCGTATTGAGTGAGGTGAATTGCAGGCTGCGAAACAGCCCGCCGCACGCGAGCAATAGGAAAATCGCCGCGACAGGCCAGGCGGGGTTCGGGAAGGCAAGCAGGGCGATCCCCGCCGAGGCAAAGACGCCGTTTATTAGAAGTGCGTTGCGAAAGCCAAAGCGCTTGAGCAGTGGGCGCACCAAAGGCTTCATGGTGAAGGCGCCAAGCGCGGTCGCGAAGGATATCAGCCCGCTTTCGGAAGCCGACATGCCAAAGCCGATTTGCAGCATGATGGGCACCAGGAAGGGTACCGCACCGGCACCAACACGAAACAGGCTGCCGAAAAGCGCGGGCTGGCGAAAGGTTGGTATTTTGAGCAGCGCGATATCAATCGCCGGCCGTGGCGCGCGGCGGCAATGGAAATAAGCGACAACGCCAATCAGCAAGCCGGCCGCCAGCGCAACCCCAGGCCAGGGTTCCGCCACCACATGCCGCCCCACGGTTTCAAGCCCGAACATGCCAAGCGCCAAGGCAAGCCCCACCAGTGCCAGGCCAAGAATATCAGGCTTGCCCGGATTGGTTGGTGGGATGGATGGGATTTTCCACGCCACCAGCAAGAACCCGATCAACCCGATCGGCACATTGATCCAAAATACCGCGCGCCAGCCGAAAAGATCGGTGAGGATGCCACCAAGCGGCGGGCCGCAGACGGGCCCCAGTAATGCGGGCATGGTGAGCCAAGCCATGGCAGAAAGCAGTTCTTCCTTGCGCACGCCGCGCAGCAGTAATAGCCGCCCAACCGGGAACATCATTGCACCCCCGGCACCTTGCAGGATGCGAAAGGCGATCAAGTCTTCCAAGCCACGCGCCTGGCCGGAAAGCGCGGAGGCCGCGACAAAAACGATGATAGCCAGCATGAAGACGCGCTTGGCGCCGAAGCGATCCGCGATCCAGCCTGAAAACGGAATGAAGACCGTGAGTGCCACCAGATAGGATGTGATGGCCGCCCCCAAGCGCGCCGGGTCTTCACCCATATCCCGCGCCATGCTGGGCAGCGCGGTGGCGACCACGGCGCTATCCAGATTTTGCATCAGCAACGCGGATGCGACAATCAACGCAATGACGCGATGATTGGCATGGGTGGCGGGTTGGTCCATCGCGCGCGGCTTCAGGGGCGCAGGATCACGCGGCCCGCGCTCCGCCGTGCTGAAACCTCATCCATCGCTTCGCGGAATTGCTCCAAAGGATAGGCCGCATGGATTTCGGGCTTCAGCGCGCCTTGCTGCCACCAGACCATCAATTGATCCCAAAGGGCGCGGGCGGCTGGCGCGTGGTCTCGGCGCCCATCGCCTGGGGACCAGCCGACATAGGTGCCCCAATTCACGCCAATCACGCCGATATTCTTGAGCAGCAGGATATTGGTTTGCAGCGTTGGAATGCCGCCGCCAGCGAAGCCAACCACAACAAGGTTACCGCCATCAGCCAGGCAACGCAGGCTTTCATCAAAGGCAGGGCCGCCGATGGTATCCACCAGGCAATCCACGCCTCGCCCGCCTGTGGCGGCACGTACCGCATCACGAAAGGGTGCCGCGCTATCCAGCACCACATCGGCGCCGCGTGCGCGGAGCATTTCGTGCTTTGCCTCGCCCGCACGCGCAATCACCTTGGCACCGCACGCCTTGGCGATTTCAACAGCAGCGAGGCCAACGCCACCCGCCGCACCATGGACCAACACCCAATCGCCTGCCTTGATCCGGCCCCGCCACAAAAGCGCCGCGCCGGCGGTTGGGTAGGAAATCGGGAAAGCGACAGCGGGCTCCAATGGCAGGCCGTCCGGGATGGCGATGGTGTGGATATCATCGGCCACGGCTTCTTCCGCCATGCCGCCCCAATCCACCACGGCGAAAACCCGTGTGCCAGGTGGCGGTGCATCGGCATCGGGTGCCGCTTCCAGCACCGTGCCCACGATTTCCGTGCCGGGTGTGAAGGGCAGCGGCGGTTTGCGCTGATATTTGCCCGCCACCACCAATTGCGTAGCAAAAGAAACCCCCGCCGCCGCCACTTTTATCCGCACGCTACGCGGGCGCAGCGCCGGGCGCGGCACATCCTTGACTTCAAGCGCGTCAAAATCCCGCCAGCTTTCGCAAATGATTGCGCGCATTATGCGGCCTCATCCTGCATGATCATATTCGCACCTTTTTCGCCGATCATGATGGTTGGCACATTGGTGTTTCCCGTGGTGAGTGTTGGCATCACGGAAGCATCAATCACGCGCAGCCCGGCAATGCCGCGTAGCCGAAGCCGGCTATCCACCACACTCGCGGGGTCCTCGCCCATGCGGCAGGTGCCGACGGGGTGATAGATGGTGGTGCCATATTGGCGGGCGAAGGCGAGCAATTCATCATCGCTTTGCACATCTGGCCCTGGCAACAATTCCCGCACGCTATAGGGCGTGATGGCGGCTTGTGCGAAAATCTCACGCACCATGCGAAGCCCGCGCGCGAGCAATTCCTGATCGCTCCGTGCCGAGAGGTAATTCGGCCGGATCGCCGGCCTTTCAAACGGGTCAGCGGATTTCGCCATGACGGTGCCGCGACTATCGGGCTTCACCGGGCAAATGGCGCACGTCATGCCGGGTTCTTTCTCAAGCACGCCGAATTGGCCGAGCGCATAGCTTGCCGGCGTGAACAGCAATTGCAGATCGGGGCTGGCGAGACCTTCTCGGGAACGTGCAAAAACCTGCGCCGTGGTGACTCCAAAAGTCAGCGCACCGTTTCCCACCGTAAAGAAGCGCGCCACCTGTTCCACCAGGCGCAGCCCACGCGCCAATTGATTGGTGCTGATGCTGTTTCGCACGCGATGCTGCACGCGTGTCACGTAATGATCCTGCAAATTGGCACCGACGCTCGGCATATCCTGCAGCACCTCAATCCCCAGCGCGCGCAAATGCTCGGCCGGACCAATGCCGGAGATTTGCAGCACATGCGGCGAATTTACTGCGCCGCCGGAGAGGATGACTTCTCGCTTGGCACGGATTTGCCGGAGCGTGCCACCCTGGCGGAATTCCGCCCCCACGCAGCGCTTGCCTTCAAACAATAGCCGCGTGACCTGGGCTTCGGTTTCCACCCGCACCTTGTCACCCGCCTGCGCCAAATAGGTGCGCGCCGTCGAACCGCGCCAGCGGCCAATGCGTGTCATTTGCGAATAGCCCACACCTTCCTGTTCAACGCCATTCAAATCGCGGCGGAAGGGATGCCCCGCTTGCTGCGCCGCTTCAATGAAGCGATGCGTCAGCGGCAGGATGGTGCGGTAATCTTCCACTTGCAAAGGCCCATCCTGGCCGCGCACAGAAGGATCGCCGCCATTGCGATAGGTTTCGCTGCGACGAAACAGCGGCAGCACTTCATCATAGCTCCAGCCGCGGCAGCCCATTTGCGCCCAAAGATCAAAATCGGCCGGATTGCCGCGCACATAAAGCATGCCATTGATGGAAGAAGTGCCGCCCAAAGTGCGCCCGCGCGGCCAGCGAATTTCGCGATTATTGCTTCCGGCATCGGCTTCCGTGGTGTAGCCCCAATTTACCAGCTTCTGATTCTGCATCAGCTTCAACATGCCGGCGGGGATATGAATCCATGGGTGGCGATCCTTCGGCCCGGCTTCGAGAAGGATGACGCGCCTTCCCGCCATGCCAAGCCGGCTTGCCACCACGCAGCCAGCAGAACCCGCGCCAATCACCAGGTAATCCGTTTCCATCGCTTCGCCCTCGTTTATGGCCCGAAGGGGGTTCTCTCAACGCGCACCCCTTCCCTTATTCAGGTTTGCCGTCAGGATAGGCATGATTTGGCGCTGGAGGAAACGCGATGAATGAAGCGATGCGGCCCTATAAGGGGCTTCGGGTGCTGGATGCCGGCCAGGGCATTGCCGGGCCCTATTGCGGCATGATGCTGGCCGCCTGCGGCGCTGATGTCATCAAGCTCGAACCGCCGGAAGGCGATTGGTCACGCGGGCTTGGTACGGCCAAGGATACGGTTTCGGTCATGACCGTGTGTTTCAATCGCGGTAAGCGTTCCGTAGTGCTGGATTTGAAATCACAAGATGGAAAGCGCGCCGCGGCTGCGCTCGCTGCTCAAGCCGATGTGCTGATTGAAGCCTTCCGCCCCGGTGTGGCCGCGCGCATCGGGCTTGGGCCGGAAAATGCGAAGGCGGATGCGGTCTGTCTTTCCATTTCCGGCTTCGGACAAAGCGGGCCTTATGCGGAGCGGCCATGCACGGATTCCGTCGCTCAGGCGTTCTCCGGCTTCGTCAGCCTGAATGAAGGCGCGGATGGCGCGCCGCATAAGGGCGGTGCCTTTATCGCTGATATGGCAACGGGGATTTATGCTTTTTCCGCCGTGCAAGTGGCACTCGCCGCGCGGGCGCAGGATACCGCGCCGCAGCGGCGCGTGATTGACATGTCGCTCATGGCGGCCACGTCTAATCTGCTGACGCATCAGATCGGCGAATGGGGCGTGCAGGGCAAATCAGCCGCGCCGCCTAATGCGCCGGCGGGGGCTTATCGCGCGGCCGATGGCGGCTGGGTGATGATTACGCTGGTGCGTGAAGCGGAATGGCCGAAGCTTTGCGGTGCGTTGGGTATTGCTGATATCGCTGCCGATCCGCGCTTTCTGAATTTCGATCTGCGCTGGCAGAATAGGGAAGCGCTTTACGCCATGATACGCGCGGCCTTCCTGAAGAAACCCGTCGCGGAATGGGTGACGATTTTGCAGGGCGAAAGGCTGCTGGCGGATCGCGTCAATACGCCGCTTGATTGGTTGGCGAATGAGCATGTTGTCGCCTATGGCGCCGCCGCGCGCATTCCGCAGCCGCAATTGGGCGCGGTGCCGCTGCCGATGCTGCCGGGGCTTGGCCATTTTGTGGCGGAAGCCCCGGCGCTTGGCCAGCATACGACTGAGGTTTTGGCCGAACTAGGGTAGGTGTGCGTTGAAAGGGTTATCGCACCCGAAATCTACGCCCGCCGAAGGCGGGCGCGAGCCCGAATGGGCGACGCCGCTTATGCGGCGAAGCCAAGCGCGCAGAGGCGCGCTCCGGCGCTGGAGCATTTTCAAGCCAAGCGAAATCGCTTGGCGGCTCGGAAAATGCGATCAAACGCATGGCATTAAGGGCGGATCGGTCACGATCCGCAACACAAGATTAATTATACGGCAGGCGCAGCCCCGGTTCATCCCATTGCATCGCGACCAACTTTCCAGTGTTGGACAGCGTAATATAGGCGGTGCGCATATCCGGCCCGCCAAAGCAGATATTGGTCGGCATGCGTTCGGGCATTTTCACGGTGCGGAGAATCTCGCCCGAAGGTGAGACCGTGGTGATCTCACCCGAAACCAGCGTCGCCACAATGATATTGCCCGACGCGGCGATGGCGATGCTGTCCAAGCGCCGATAGCCGGGGAATTGGCACAGCACCCGCCCGCCGGCACTGGATGGCCATGGCTCCTTTTTCAGCTTGCCGGGCGCTTCAATATCCCAGGCCCAAAGCCGGCCGGTTTCGGTCTCGGCCACATAAAGCGTCTTGCCATCAGGGCTGATGCCAATGCCATTGGCGCCGCCAAACACCGGGAAGGCCGCTTCCACCACGCGCGATCCATCTTCTGATGCCCAATAGGCACCGCCATGGTCACGATCCCGCGCGCGCACCTTGCCGAGGTCAGAAAACCAAAAACCGCCCTTGCCATCAAACATCAGATCATTTGGGCCACGCAAAGGCCGCCCATCGCAAACCCGGATCAGCGCTTCAACCTTGCCGGTGGTGGTATCAATCTTTTCAATCCGCCCGCCAGCATAATCCGGCGATTGACCGCTCGGGCGCAAAATCCCGGGTTCCTCATGCCAGGTGAAGCCGCCATTATTGCAGACGTAAAAACTGCCATTCGGCCCGAGTGCGAGGCCATTCGGCGCGCCTTCCACGGTTGCAATCGTGGTTTTCGTGCCGTTGGGCGCCACTTTCGTGATGCGCCGCGCTTCAATCTCCACCAGCGCCACAGACCCATCGGGCATGGCGACAGGGCCTTCGGGGAAGCGCAACCCCTCGGCCAGGATTTTGAGGTCGGGTGTGGCGACATGAACGGCCATGGTTTCCTCCTGCATTGGTTGCCCTGATCATGGCCCTGTTTTGCCCTGTTGCGAAGCCTTGACGCGGCCGGGCTTCGGGGGAAGCCTGCATCCCATGAAAACCGCCCCTGATCCCGTCACGCTCTCGGTCCTCGATAACCGCTTCCGCGCCATTGTGGAGGAAATGGGGGAGGCGATGCTGCGCACCGCCTATTCGCAAATCCTGAACTCGTCCCGCGATTTTTCCATCGCGCTGTGTGATGCCGAAGCGCGGCTGGTGGCGCAGGCGGACCACATCCCGGTGCATGTCGGCGCCATGCCCTTCGCCGTACAAGCGGTGCGCGATGCCTTTGGCGATAGCGTACAAGAAGGCGATATTTATTTGTTGAATGATCCCTATCATGGCGGATCGCATTTGCCGGACCTGACAGCCATTGTGCCGGTCTTTGCCGAAGGGCGCATCGTATTCTGGTCGGTCGTGCGCGCGCATCACACGGATATCGGTGGCGCGACCCATGGCGGCTATAATCCAGGCGCGACCGAGATCTGGCAGGAAGGGCTGCGCGTGCCGCCCATCTTGCTCGGCCAGGGGCGCCTGCCGCGCGAAGACCTTGTGCGCATGATCATCACGAATACGCGGCTTGCGCGTGATGTGCGCGGCGATCTGATGGCAATGATCGGTGCCGCGCATCTCGGTGAAAAGCGCCTGCTGTCACTGCTGGCGCGTTATGGCGCTGATACTACCGTTGCCGCCGTTGATGCGATTCTGGCGCTGGCGGAAGCACACACGCGGCGCATCATTTCCACCTGGGCAGATGGCACCTGGTTGGGTGAGGCATTTCTGGATGATGATGGCTTTGGCGGCAATGATATCGCCATCCGGGCACGCGTCACGAAACAGGGTGATCATCTGACCGTGGACCTCACGGAAAGCGCGCCGCAAACGCCAGGCTTCGTCAATTCATCCTATCCCAATATGGCGAGTGCGGTGCGCATGGCGCTTGCCTTCCTGCTTGATCCGGAAGTGGCGAAGAATGATGGCTGCTTCCGGCCACTGACGATCAAGGCGCGCGAAGGCACGGTGGTGTGGGCGAGTGAAGGCGCGCCCGTGACCATGTGCACATCGCATTGTTCGAATGAGATTGTGGAAGCGGTGGTGAAGGCGTTGGCAAATGCTTGCCCGGATCGCGCCATGGGCGGTTGGGGGCGGCGCTTTCGCGTCGCGATCAAGGGGCGCGATCCGCGTCGGCCTGGGCGCTTTTTTGTCTGGCACATGTTCCATGCGCGGCCAGGTGGTGGCGGTTCATCGGGTGGTGATGGCTGGTCCACTGCGGGCGAATGGCATTCCGCCGGTGGTTTGAAATTCGGCAGTGTGGAAATGGCGGAAGCGCGTTTTCCGCTGTATTTCGCGCGGCATGAATTCCGCCCCGGCAGCGCGGGTGATGGCACGTATCGCGGCGGGTTTGGCGGAGATTTGCTCCTGAAACTGGAAACCGATGGTCCATCAGTGGCAAATACCGCCGGTGATGGTGTGCGCTATGGCGCGGCGGGGATGCTGGGCGGCAAGGATGGCCTGCCGCATCATTATCGGTTGGAACGCGCCGATGGCACATCGCGCGATTTGCGCACCAAGGAAGTCGGCATTCCGTTGGCACCCGGGGATCAACTGCATGTGCTCTCGGGCGGAGGCGGTGGTTGGGGGCCGCCAGACAAACGTGATCCCGCCGCGCGCGCGGCTGATGCGGCGGAGGGCTTGGTATGATCTACCGTATTGGCGTTGATGTCGGCGGCACTTTCACCGATGTGGTCTGCGTCGCCGCTGATGGCACCACAACCCTCGCCAAGGCTGCCAGCACACCTGCGGATCAATCCGAAGGTGTTGTTGCGGGGCTTGCCGTTTTGGCCGAAACCCTTGGCGTCACGCTGGCCGATCTGTTGCGGCAGACAGAACGCATCGTCCATGGCACCACGGTTGCCACCAATGCGCTGTTGGAACGCAAGGGGGCGAAGATTGCGATGCTCACCACGGAAGGGCATCGCGATGTGATTGAAATGCGCGAGGGCCTCAAGCCTGAACGCTACAATATGCGGCTACCCGCTGCCCCCGCGCTGGTGCCGCGCCGCTTGCGGCTTGCGGTGCGCGAACGGCTGCGCCCGGATGGGCGGGTGGAGGTGCCGCTTGATCACGCCTCACTCAATGCCGCCATTCAGCAATTGCGCGCGGAGAATGTTGAAGCCGTCGCGGTGTGTTTCCTGCATTCCTGGCGTGACGCGCGGCATGAAAACGCCGCCGCCGAGGCTTTGCGCCAGGCGCTGCCTGGGGTTTTCGTCACCACCTCGGCGGAAGTTCTTCCGCAGATCAAGGAATTTGAACGCTTTTCGACCGCGGCGGTGAATGCCTATGTGGGGCCCATCGTCTCGCGTTATCTGGCGCGGCTGCGCGGGCGGTTGGAGCAGGCGGGCTATGATGGGCCGGTGTTCGTTATCCTCTCCCATGGTGGGGTGGCCCCAGTGGAAGAAGCGGCGCGCTTGGCAGCAGGCACCGCGCTGTCAGGGCCGGCGGGTGGCGTGGCGGCGGGCGTGGCCTTGGCAGAACGCGGTTTGGGGCAGGATTTGATCACCTTTGATGTCGGCGGCACCTCCACCGATATTGCGCTGATCCAGGAAGGCGATGCGGCGCTTGGCCGTGGCCGCGATGTGGCCGGTGAACGCATCGCGCTTGAAAGCCTGGATATCGTGACGCTTGGCGCGGGTGGTGGCTCCATCGGCCATGTCGGTGCGGGTGGTACGTTGCAGGTGGGTCCTCGCAGCGCCGGCGCGGTGCCTGGGCCGGCGGCCTATGGGCAGGGCGGTACGGAACCGGCGGTGACGGATGCCAATCTGGTGCTGGGCTATCTGGATGCCGCGAATTTTCTGGGCGGCAAGCGCAAGTTGGATATGGCAGCGGCGGAACGCGCATTTGCGAACCTCGGCGCCAAGCTTGGGCTTGATGCGATGGCGGCGGCGGCGGGCGTGCATCGGCTGGCCAATATCCGCATGGCGGATGGAATTCGCGTGGCGACTGTACGGCGTGGCGTTGATCCGCGCGATTTCTGCCTTTTGGCATTTGGGGGCGCGGCAGGGCTGCATGCCAGCGCGGTGGCGCGCGAATTGAGCATGAAGCGCGTGGCGGTGCCCTTCTTTGCGGCGGGGCTTTCCGCCTGGGGCATGCTGCATACGGATTTGCGCTATGAAATGGCGCGCAGCGAATTGAACACGGGCGGCGTGCCCGATGATGCTGCGCTGCGCAGCATTTGGGCGGCCTTGGAAGAAGAAGGCCGCGCGCGAGTCGCCAGCTGGTTTGGCGGTGCGGTGGAAACGCGCCGGGCAGCTGATATGCGCTATGGCGAACAAGTTTTCGATATCGCCGTGCCTTTGGATCAGGTTGCCTGGGAAGGTGCCGGGCTTTCGGATCGGCTGCGCGATGCGTTCCATGCGCGGCATGAAGCGCTGTTCACCTATGCCCTACGTCAGGAAGAAGTGGTACTGGTGAATGCCAGGCTCGCGGTCATTGGGCGCTTGCCGCCAATGCCAGCGCCGGCCGGCAAGGAAGCAGGCGGCATGGTGGCGCCGCGTGGCGCGCGCCGCATCATGCTGGAAGGCGGCTTGGCTGATGTGCCGGTCTATGATTTCGCTGGACTTGGTGCGGATCAGGCGGTGGCGGGGCCGGCGATTGTGGAAAGCGATACCACCACGGTGCTGCTGCTGCCGGGCGATGCCGCGCGGATGGATGCGCGCGGCTGGTTGGAGATTACGCTACCAGATCAGGCTTAGCGCCGAATCCGCTCAGCGCACCGGCACGGGCGGCGGCAAGGCTTGCGCTGGTGCGGCAGGGGCTGAGGTGGGGGCTGGCGTTTCCGGCTTGTCGCTTGCCATGTTCTCACCCTGCCGGGCGGTCCATTGGCCGGCGCCTTCCAGTTGGCGGCCGGTCCAATTCATGGCGCGCCCAAAGGCCGAGGTGGTTTCTTCAGCCGCCTTGCCCACCGCCGCGCCGGCGCGATCGGTCAGGCTGCGTTCCGCCGGGGCGGCGGTGGGTGCTTGGGCAGGCATTGCGGCTTGTGGCGCGGCGGCAGGCGCATCACTTGCTGACGGGGCGCCAGGCGCCACGGGGACTGGCGGCGGCAGGCTTTGCGCCAAGCTGGCACCGCCAAGGCTAAGCAGAAACACGAAAATCCAATGATACATGCGCGCCACTCCCCATGATAATTTGGCGCTTTCTACCCTAGCACCAGCATCACCCAAAAGGGCAGGGTGATGATGGAAGCGATATGCTCTGTGGTAGTGATCGCGGCCATCAGCTTGGCATCGCCGCCCATGGCGCGTGCCATGACATAGGATGTGGCGGCGGTGGGCAGCGCCATGAAGATCACTGCCGCCGCAAGCGGCAATGGGGGTAGGCCCGCAAATGTGCCCAAGCCATAGGTAATGGCTGGCATGCCCACCAGTTTCAAAACGCCCGTCAGCGCCTGCGTTGGCAGACGATCCGTGAAGCTTTCCCATGACAGCGCCGCGCCAACACATAGCAAGCCAAGCGCAACTGATGCCCGGCCCAAGGCTTGGATGGTTGGCTTTACGCCGGGCGGAAAACCGCCCAGGGCCGCCACGGTAAAGCCCAGGATGCAGGCAATGATCAGCGGATTCAGGATCAATTGCCGCAGGATCATCAAAGGCTTCGGCCTGCCCCGGCTGCCATCCATGGCGAAGGCAAGCGTGGTGACGCTTTGCACAAAGGGCACGATAATGCCGGTGGCAACCGCGCCAAAGCTGATGCCCTCGGCGCCGAAAATCGCGCCCACAATGGCGAAACCCATCAGATTATTGAAGCGAATGCCGCCCTGCAGGACCGATGTCATGGCCGCATGCCCATGCCCCATGAAGCGCGCCAGCAGCACCGAAATCAGCGTGCCGGTGGCGAGTGCGCCCCAAATGGTGAAGGCCATGGCGCCGAGCGGCAGGCTGGCAGGGTCAAGCGCTGCCAGCGCTGAAAGGATCAGGCTGGGCAGCAGCACCCAATAGATCAGTTTTTCCATGCCGGCCCACACCGCATCCAGCGGCAGCAGGACGCGGCGCAACAAAGCGCCAAGGCCAAGCAGCGCGAAAGCCGGCACAAAGGCATCGAGCCAGAGGTTCATGGGTATTCTTCAGCCCCCGCCAGCGCGACCAGCCAGTGTCCATGGCGGGGGATGCGGCGCTGCGGCAATAGCTGCAAGGCAGGCGGCTTCGGTCAAACGCCGTGCACCCAAGGCCCTTGCTGCGGCATGCGCCAAAATCAGCTGAGCAGCTTCCGGGTAGAAAACCAGGTCAAGTCTGCAATCAGCCGCCTGGTATAACCAGATTTCCGCATTGCCTTCGCGCCGCCGGAGCGCCGGTTCCCCCAAAGCTGATAAAACCTGTTCTGGGGTGCGGCCTTGTAACGTGCCGGCGGTGGCTGGTGGGCCGCCACCCGTGCGACGGGGCGCCGAGGTGCTTGGCGGAGCCGGCAAGGCGATCATCTGCCCAACAGGCTTTGGTTCAGCCACCGGCGGCATGCCAAGGGCGGCCAAGCTTGCCCGTGTATCGCGCACCGCTTGTTCCAGCCCAAGCACAGCGTCACCAGAATCTGGCTTTTGGCATGCTGGGGTAAGCAACAAGGCGACTAATGCCATGCTCGCGATACCGATAGGTAGAAGCGAGGCGAAGCAGCCAGGCAAGGGCGGCCGCGATGGCCGCTTTGCCTGCGGCGGCCCTTTGCACACCAAGCGCTGGTTCAGGTTTCGCTGGTTTCGATTGCGCGAACCGTTGGCGTCACCGGCATGGCTGCGCCACCCGTTGTGTCGGTGATCATTTCCATCCGACCGGTCAGCTGACCGCCATCTTCAACCGACAGTCGGCGAGACCGCGCGACGCCCAGAACACGACCCGTGGCGCGGATGGTCAGGTTACCGGTGGCGGTGAGGGTACCATCAAAAACCCCCGCAATATCTGCATCTTCCACCTGGACTTCGCCCTTGAAGACGCCGGAATGGCTGATGGCCAATTCCTGGCACTGCAACAACTGGCTTTCCATGGTGCCTTCAATGACGATGCGCTCGGCCTCCGTCACGCTGCCCTGGATGCTGATGCCTTTACCCAATTGCAAAACGCGCCTTTCGCCAGCCTCTGCCCGGCCAGTGGGGCGGCCGGCGGCGCCAGGGGTCATGGGGCGTGCGGCAGGGGATGACGCAACGCTGGGCTTGGCAGGTGTGGCTGCCGCACTCGCCGCGGGCGGCACCATCGCTGCCGGGCGGAAAGGCGGCACCGCAAGGTCAGGATCGCGTGCTGTCGGCACGCTGGTTGGTTCCGGTGCTGGCGGAGTGGTAGCTTCGTCCTTGCGGCGGAAAAGCGACATCTTGGCCCCCTTGGTGATTCGCGTTGCTGATTCCTTCGGCTAGCATGCGACTCTGCCGCGCCACAACGGGCGAAAACAGGTTATCCCCCGGTTTCTGTAGATGCTCCCGAAAATGTATCGAAGCCACCCAAGCCGCGGATCAACAAATGCGTAGCGGCCGCAATGCCGATGATCGGCACTAGAAGATTGAGCACCGGCACCATCGCCATCAATACCAAGGCAAGGCCAAGCCACCAGCCCTGCCAGCGCAAGCGCTGCCAGGCGATGCGCGAATGCGCCAGATTCATGCGCCTGAGTGCCACTTCACGCACCAACCCCGCCCCCAGCGCATGGGCCGCGATCAGCAGCGCGATCAGCGCGCCAAAAATCGGGATGAAGAACAGCGGCAATAGCAGGATTTGCAGCGCCAACAGCTTGAGCCCGAACCACAAGCCATACCCCGCCTGCGCCAGCACGGTTGCCCCGGCGGGCGCCGCAAGCCCAGGGTAATGGCGCCGCTCCACCGCGCCAGCCACGCTATCGGTGAATTGCGCCGCAATCCCGAGTGCGACGGGCAGAAACAGCCACCAGCCCAGGAAAACGCCAGCCGCCGCGCCGCCAGCCTGGGTGATCCAGGAAAGCCATTCCGGCCCGCCCGACGCCGCCCAACCCGCCAGCCAAGCAGCCAAACCGATCAGCCCCGCCACCGCCAAAGCCGCGCCCAGCACGCCCATGATCAGCGGGCGGCGAAAGGCGGGATCACCGATTTGGCCAAAGGCCAGGAAAAGCGCTTGGGGCATGTGGACGCCACCCTCGCCCAAGGCTAATCCCGCCGCAACCTTTACCGGAGCGCAGCCCATGACCCCCCCCAGCCTTGATATTCTTGGCATCGGCAATGCCATTGTGGATGTGCTGGCGCGCGCCGAGGACGGATTCCTTGCCGCACATGGCATGGCCAAGGGCGGCATGGCGCTGATCGGCACCGACCAGGCCGAGGCGATTTACGCCGCCATGGGCCCGGGCATTGAAAGCAGCGGCGGGTCCGCGGCCAATACCTGCGCGGTGGCAGCCGGGCTTGGCGCGAAGGTCGGCTACCTTGGCAAGGTTGCGGATGATGGCCTTGGCCAGGTGTTCCGCCACGACATCACCGCCGCCGGTGTGGCTTTCCCGACCCCGCCGCTTTCGGGCGGCGCCCCCACCGCGCGTTGCCTGATTCTGGTGACGCCCGATGGCCAGCGCACCATGAACACATTCCTTGGCGCCTGCGTGACCTTTGGGGAGGCTGATCTGGACCAAGCCGCCATTGCCAGCGCGCGGATTGTCTATCTGGAAGGCTATTTGTTCGACCCGCCGGCAGCCCAGGCCGCCTTCCGTGCCGCCGCCCGCATCGCCCATCAGGCCGGGCGGCAAGTGGCCATTACGCTATCTGACCCCTTTTGCGTGGGCCGCCACCGTGCCGCCTTCCGCGCCTTCATTCAGGAAGAAGCTGATATCGTCTTCGCCAATGAAGCCGAGATTTGCGCCCTTTATGAAACTGATGATTTCGACGCGGCGGCCAAGGCCGTGCGGGCCGAAGTGGCCATTGCTGCGCTCACCCGCAGCGAAAAGGGCAGCCTCATCATCGCCGGCACTGAGACCCATGCGGTCCGCGCCGAGCCCACCAAGCTGGTGGATAGCACTGGCGCCGGGGATGCCTATGCCGCTGGTTTCATGGCGGCGCTGACCCGTGGCCTGCCCCTGCCGGAATGCGGCCGCTGGGGCAGCATTGCCGCGGCCGAGGTGATTTCCCATTTCGGCGCCCGGCCCCAGGCCGACCTTGCGGCACTGGTTGGCGCTAAATCCGGTGGGGTGGCTGCCACGCTCGGCTAGGCGTTCAACTGTCACACGCTTTCCTCTGGCTTTTTCCGACGGGAACGACTATCTCCCCGCCATAACGAAACGCCTGGATGGAAACCACCGCTCGCCCCCAAGCATTGGGAGCCGGGCAGGTGGCATTTTTGCCAGGCTCCTCCCCAGGTGTTCCATGCAGATTCGTAACGTCGCCATTATCGCCCATGTTGACCACGGCAAGACCACGCTGGTGGACAAGCTGCTGAGCCAGGCCGGTGCCTTCCGCGCCAATCAGCATGTCGCCGAACGCGCGCTTGACCGCAATGATCTGGAACGCGAACGCGGCATCACCATCCTTGCCAAATCCACCGCCGTGGAATGGAAGGGTGTGAAGATCAACATCGTGGACACGCCCGGCCACGCCGATTTCGGCGGTGAGGTTGAGCGCATTCTGTCCATGGTGGATGGCGCCATTGTGCTGTGCGATGCCGCCGAAGGCCCGCTGCCGCAGACGAAATTCGTGCTTACCAAGGCCTTGGCGCGCGGGCTGAAGCCGATTGTGGTCATCAATAAGGTGGACCGCCAGGATGCCCGCCCGGATGAGGTGCATAACGAGGTCTTCGACCTTTTCGCTGCCCTGGGCGCGAGCGATGAACAGCTTGATTTCCACACCCTGTTCGCTTCTGGCCGGCAGGGCTGGGCGGATCTGGAACTGGAAGGCCCGCGCAAGGATTTGGCGCCGCTTTTCGACCTGATCCTGTCCCATGTGCCGGCGCCGAAGGTTGATCTGGAAAAGCCCTTCGCGATGAATGCCTCCATCCTGGAAAGCGACAATTTCCTGGGCCG
>CAMCZJ010000031.1 GCA_945886995.1 Asaia bogorensis | reverse complement strand
GCGAAAGTCAAAGCCCTTATGGCCATGGCCCCCGTCGCGCCCGCCGTCCCGCCTGCGCCTGTGACCTTCGTTGCTACGATGGTCCAAGGGTTCCCGGGGCAGGATCCAGGTGCGCCCACCCAGGGACCGCTGCGCCGCTTCGGCGCCGGGCCCGCCGAACGAGGTCTTCGCCGTAGCATGCCTATGCACGCCGCGCCGCATATCGCACTCCGTTCGGGCCTCCCCACGCCATTGCGCCGGCGGCACCGCCACGGCGCGGAGACTCCACCCCATGACCAAGCGTATGCTGATAGATGCATCCCACCCCGAGGAAACCCGGGTTGTGGTGATGGATGGCAATCGCCTCGACGAATTTGATCTTGAAACGACACAACGCCGCGCCCTGAAGGGCAATATCTACCTGGCCAAAGTGGTGCGGGTAGAACCCAGCCTTCAAGCGGCCTTTGTGGAATATGGCGGCAATCGCCACGGCTTCCTGGCCTTTGGCGAAATCCACCCGGATTACTACCAGATTCCCGTCGCGGATCGGCAGCGCCTTTTGGATATGCAGGAAGCCGAAGCCCGCGCGGAGGATGAGGACGACCTGCCGCCGGAAAGTGCGATGGACCGCGCCGCCTGGAATGGCGAGAGCAATGAAGGCTGGCAGCCGGGGGAAGACGCGGGTGGCGAAGCCGCTGCTTCAGAAGCCAATGGCGAAGCCGCGCCTGCCGCTGAAGCTGCGGCGGAAGATGCGCCAGAGCCCGATGCCCCTGCCGCCGCTCAGCCTCTCGCGATTGAAAGCGAAAGCGTGAGCGCTGCGCCGGAAGCGGCCAATGATGAGCCCGCCGAAGCCGATTTGGGCCGCGTTGAGGAATTGCCCGCCGAAGAAGACCAGACCCCGCCTGAGACTATTGGCGGCGAAGGCCCCGCCGAGACGGAAGAAGAACGCCGTGAGCGCCGCATCCCGCCGCGCTTCCTGCGCCATTACAAAATTCAGGACGTGATCCGCCGCCGCCAGATCATTCTGGTGCAGGTTGTGAAGGAAGAACGCGGTGGCAAGGGCGCGGCGCTGACAACCTATATGTCGCTTGCCGGGCGCTTTTCCGTGCTGATGCCGAATTCCCCGCGCGGGGGTGGCGTTTCGCGCAAGATCACGTCCGCCACTGATCGCAAGCGGTTGCGTGAAGTGATGGATGATCTGCAATTGCCGCAGGGCATGTCGCTGATTGTGCGCACCGCCGGCGCGCAACGGCCAAAGCCTGAAATCCAGCGCGATTGCGAATATCTGCTGCGGCTTTGGGACGGCGTCCGCGAACGAACACTGGCCTCCACAGCGCCCGCGCTGATTTATGAGGAAGCGGATCTGATCAAGCGGTCCATCCGCGATGTTTATGGCCGCGACATTGATGAGGTGATGGTGGAAGGCGATGGTGCCTTCCAGCAGGCGCGCGAATTCATGCGCATGCTGATGCCATCGCACGCAAATAAGGTGCGGATGCACCGCGATGCCGTGCCGCTTTTCGCGCGCCATAATGTTGATGCCCAATTGGATGCCATGCATTCGCCCGTGGTGCAGCTGCGCTCCGGTGGCTACATCGTGATCAATCAGACCGAGGCCTTGGTTGCGATTGACGTGAATTCGGGCCGCGCCACGCGTGACAGGCACATCGAAGACACAGCGCTGCGGACGAATATGGAAGCGGCGGATGAAATTGCGCGCCAGCTTCGCCTGCGCGATCTGGCCGGGCTGATTGTGATTGATTTCATTGATATGGAATCAAACCGCAACAACGCCATGGTGGAAAGGCGGATCAAGGAATCGCTCCGCCACGACCGCGCGCGCATTCAAGTGGGGCGGATCAGCCATTTCGGCCTGCTGGAAATGAGCCGCCAGCGCCTGCGCCCTTCCATCGCGGAACAAACCTTCATCACCTGCCCGCATTGCCTGGGCCGCGGCACGATTCGCGGTGTGGAAAGCAGCGCGCTTCAGGTGCTGCGCGCGATTGAGGAAGAAGGTGCGAAGCGCCGCGCCGCGGAAATCAACGTGCATGTCGCGAGCGAAGTTGCGCTGTGGCTGCTGAACCGCAAGCGCGATCGGCTTTCTGAGATTGAAGCGCGTTTCGGTATGAGTGTTTTCCTCCAGCCCGATGAAAAGCTGATGGGGCCGGCGCTGCGCATTGAACGCCTGCGCGCGGCTGAGCCCATGGCGGTGGCCGCCGGGCCTTCGGCGCTGCGCATGGATTACGCGCCGGAAGTGGAAGACATCGCGCCCGAGATCGAGGAAGAGGAAGCCGATAGCCCGAGCGCCGAAGCGCGTGAGGAAACCGCCGAGGAAGGTGAGCGTCGCCGCCGCCGCCGTCGCCGCCGCCGTGGTGGCCGCCGTGAGGGTGGGCCGCAGGGTGGCGAAGCGGGCGCCGAGGGTGATGGCGAAGGCGAAGAAGGGACTGAGGCCGCAGCAGAAGCGGGCGAGACGCCGGAAGGCGAAGCCCAGCCCGCCGAGGATGAAGGCCAGGCCGCTGAAGGCGCCGCTGAGGGTGAGGATCGCCCGCGCCGCCGTGGCCGCCGTGGTGGGCGCCGCCGCCGTGAGGATGGGCCGCGTGAGCGCCGGGCTGAGGATGCCGCGCCGGAAATGACGGAAGAAGCCCCCGCGCCGCGCTATGTGGGGCCGACCCCGGCAGACCCCTTTGCTGGGCAGATTGATGATGTGTTCGCCGCCATGGCGGCAGCCGAGGAAGCGGCGGAACGCGCTGCCGCGACCGCGCGGCGCATTGCGCCCGCTGCCGCCGCGCCGGAGCCTGTGGCGGAAGCAGCCCCGGTGGCTGAGGTTCAGCCGGTGGTGACGGACGCGGTGCCGGTTGCGGAAGCGCCGGCGCCCGTTGAACCGCCAGCGCCGGAACCCGCGCCAGTGCCTGTTGCTGCTGAACCTGCCCCGGCGCCTCAGCCGGAAAAGGCGGAGCCGGTGATTGGGCCGGCGATTCAGCCGGTGGTGCTGGGCGATGGTGCCGAAGTGGCGCGGCCCAAGCGGCTGGGGTGGTGGAAGCGGCCGGGGTAAGCCCAGCAGCTTTTTTGCTGAACGAAAGCACCGGTCGGATGGCAGCATCCGGCCGGTTTTCTTTTATGGGTCACTCACCCGCGCCACGCAAACAGCAGCAAAAGGCTCCGCTGCAAGATGCTTTCATTGTCATCGGATATCAGTGCCACCAGCGTCTGATCGCCAAAGCGTGTCACTGCTACGGCTTCCCAATTCTCGGCAGGCAAGGGCGTGTCATCCAGCACCAGGATTGCCTCGCCACGCAGCACCGCGCCTTCGCGGGCTGAGGGCAACGCATCGGGCGCGGTCATCACCAGCCGGGCAGCAAAACCGCCCAAAAGGCTGAAACGCCGTTCCAAAACCAGCGCGCTGCCATCAGGCAGAACAGCCGCATCGGTTGGGTGAAAGCCAGGCGCGGGCTGCCAATAAAGCGGAACCCAGCGCCCCGGCACCCCAAGCCAAGCATGGCGCAATTCAGGGCGGTCGGGCGGCGCAAAGGTCTCGGCAATCGCGAAAAGCCGGCCATCTTGCAGCACGGCCAGGCTTTCCAGCCCGCCATTGGGTGGCGCGTTTTCCAAGCCTGGCGGCGGCGCGACATAAGCGCCCGGCCCATCCAGCCGGCGATAGGCGCGGATGCGATGGCGGCGTTCAAAGGCCACCAGCCAGGTGCCATCGGGCAGCCGCGCCAGCGCCTCAGCATCGCCAGCGAAACCGCGCGGGATGGGCTTGCCCGCTTCGTCGCGCAAAGGCCCGTGGCGGAGCGGGTGCAGGCCGATAGGTGTCAGGTCCTCCAGCAGCAGCCGCGCCTCGGCCCAATGGCCGCGATCACTGATCAGGGTCAGGGTCAAATCCGGCGCCAGATGAAGCCCGGAAAATCCGCCACCGCCTAAAGCCTCCGGCGCCAATACCAGCCCACCCAAGGGGCGGAGCGGGCCAGGGATATCAGGTAGCGCGAAGGGCTGCGCGGCATTCTGCGCTGCCACCGGGGCGGCGCTGGAAGCAAGTAACGCGGCAAGCAAGGCACGGCGCGAAAGGGCAGGCGCCGGCCCCATGTATGGGATCAGCGCGTCACGCTACCAGAGACGAACGCTCAGCCGCGCTCCGCTGCCAGGCTTCCGCGGCATCCTCGTCAAACAATTCGGCCAGCTTCTTCATCATGGTGCCGCCCAATTCCTCGGCATCCACAATCGTGACCGCGCGGCGGTAATAGCGCGTGACATCATGGCCGATACCAATCGCGACCAGTTCCACCGCGCCGCGGCCTTCAATCTCGCCAATCACTTTCCGCAAATGGCGTTCCAGGTAATTGCCGGGATTGACGGAAAGCGTGCTGTCATCCACCGGCGCGCCATCGGAAATCACCATCAGGATGCGGCGATGTTCAGGCCGCGCGAGCAGGCGCTTATAGGCCCATTCCAAAGCCTCACCATCAATGTTTTCCTTGAGCAGACCTTCGCGCAGCATCAGGCCGAGGTTTTTGCGCGCACGCCGCCAAGGCGCATCGGCGGGCTTGTAGATCACGTGGCGCAGATCATTCAGCCGGCCCGGATTACGCGCCTTGCCTTCCGCCACCCAGCGTTCGCGGCTTTGCCCGCCCTTCCAGGCGCGTGTGGTGAAGCCAAGAATTTCGGTTTTAACCGCGCAGCGTTCCAGTGTGCGCGCCAGGATATCGCTGCACATGGCCGCAACAGTGATCGGGCGGCCACGCATGGACCCTGAATTATCAATCAGCAGCGTCACTACCGTGTCGCGGAAATCTGTTTCGCGTTCGCGCTTATAGGACAGCGAATGGGTTGGGTTAGCGACAATGCGCGCCAGCCGCGCCACATCCAGAATGCCTTCTTCCAAATCGAAATCCCAGGCGCGCTGCTGTTGCGCGAGCAAGCGCCGTTGCAGGCGGTTGGCGAGTTTGGAAACCACGCCCTGCAAATGGGAAAGCTGTTGGTCAAGCTGTTGGCGAAGCCGCGTCAATTCATCCGGATCGCAGAGATCATCCGCCGCCACCACTTCATCGAATTGCGTGGTGAAGGCGTGGTAGCGCGTGGTGTCATCCACCTGCGGCACTTCGCGGCGCTGCTGCGGGCCGCCTGGCTTGTCGTCACCATCGGCAGCGGCGCCTTCTTCTTCGGATTCCTCTGCCTCTTCGTCCGAAGCCTCACCCTGCATCTGCTCGGGCTGGGCGCCGAGCATTTCATCTTCCTGGTCGGATTGGCTTTGCCCCTCGCCGGATTGGTCCTGCTGGGGCGTGCTTTCGCCGCCTTCTTCGCCTTCTTCGTCCTGCTGTTCGCTTTCTGCTTCCATCTCGGCCTCAGCGAGGTCGAGTGCGGTCAGCAGTTTGCGCGCGGCGCGGGCGAAGGCGCCTTGGTCTTCGGCAGTGGTCGCCATTTCGGCAAGGGCCTGTTCGGCATCCTCACCAATCGTGTCGCGCCACAGATCCAGCACGCGATGCGCGGCTTCTGGTGCGGCTTCGCCGGTCAGGCGTTCACGCGCGATCAGGCCCAAGGCTGCCGGCAGCGGCATCTGGTCCTTCCGCGTCATGCGATCATAGCCTTCGGCTTCGCATTCTTCGATCAGCTTGGCGCGCAAATTGGCAGCAACGCCAGCCATATGCTGGGACCCCACGGCTTCCACGCGCACTTGTTCCAGCGCGTCGAATACTTCCTTGGCTTCGCGCCGCGTTGGGATGCGGCTGGCATGGAGCGCTTCATCATGATGGCGCAGCTTGAGCGCAGCGGCATCCGCCGCACCGCGCAGCTTGGCCATTTCATTGGCCGGCAAAGCGCGCGTTGGCAGTGGCAGGCGCACGCGCTTGCCGGCAACACCGGAAGGCCCGGGCTGGAAGGCCACCTGCACTTCCGCATCGGCATGCGCCATGGCGCGCAACACACCCGCGGTGGCGCGCTTGAATTCTTCCTGCCGCGTCAGATCCTGCTTGCCGCTCATGTACTTCTCTCTGGCATGCAATGGCGGCGCCAGTGGCTGACGCCGCCGTTACTGGATTCAGCCCGCCTTGCGGAGCAAGGAGCCTGAGGGCAATTCCTCATTGAAGCAGCGCTGATAATATTCAGCCACCGTGCTGCGTTCTGCCTCATCGCATTTGTTCAAGAAGGAAAGGCGGAAGGCGAAGCCGATATCACCGAAAATCTTGGCATTGTCAGCCCAGGTGATCACGGTGCGCGGCGACATGACGGTGCTGATATCGCCTGCGATGAAGCCGGCGCGGGTCAGGTCCGCCAAAGCCACCATGGCTTCCACCTGCTTCTTCATCTTGGCATCGCCTTCGGCGCCAAGCTTGGCCAGCACGATTTCGGTTTCCTGCTTATGCGGCAGGTAGTTCAGGGTGGCAACGATGTTCCAACGGTCCATCTGGCCCTGATTGATCTGCTGCGTGCCGTGATAAAGCCCGGTGGTATCGCCAAGCCCGACAGTATTCGCTGTCGCGAAAAGCCGGAAATATGGGTTGGGGCGAATGACGCGGCTTTGATCAAGCAGCGTCAGCTTGCCTTCCACTTCCAGCACGCGCTGGATCACGAACATCACATCCGGGCGGCCAGCATCATATTCGTCGAACACCAAAGCGCAGGGGTGTTGCAGCGCCCAGGGCAGAATGCCTTCGCGGAATTCCGTGACCTGCTGGCCATCCTTCAGCACAATCGCGTCCTTGCCGATCAGGTCAATACGGCTGATGTGGCTGTCCAGATTGACGCGAATGCAAGGCCAGTTCAGCCGTGCCGCCACCTGTTCGATATGGGTGGATTTCCCGGTGCCGTGATAGCCCTGGATCATGACGCGGCGATTGAAGGCAAAGCCCGCAACAATGGCCAGCGTCGTTTCCTTGTCGAAGCGGTAGCTTGTGTCAATTTCCGGCACATGTTCCGTGCGCACCGAAAAGGCGGGCACATCCATGTCAATATCTACGCCGAAGGCGTCGCGCGCCTTGACGGTGGTATCCGGGGCAGAAATCGCCGAAGTCGGTTTGATATCGGCAATGGGGGCGATTTTGTTCATCGCTGGTCAGTTCCGTGCATAGGGAAAGGGACAGTCTAAGCGGGTAATGCCAATCCGGCTACCCGGCGGGCGCAGGTTGTTTGGCCAGGCGGTGGCGCAGCAGGCTATAGGCGCGGTTGATATCCTTCAAACGCTCCTCTGCCTGCTTGTCCCCGCCGGTGGCATCCGGGTGGTGCTGCTTCGCCAAATCCTTGTAGCGGGCGCGCAATTCCGCTGAAGCCAGCGGCCAGGTCAGGCCCAAAAGGTCGAGCGCGGCGCGGAGTTCTGGCGGCACGGCGTTTTCGGGCGGCTGGCGGCGGGGGGTGGGGGCTTCGGCGCCCAGCACACCCAGCGGGTCACGCAGGATTTCGGGGTCAAAGCGGCCAGAACTGCCAACCCGCCCAAGCGGCCAGGTGGGGCGCTGCCAGGAAGTATCGGCGCGCAGACAGGCTTCGATCTCGTCCGGGCCCATGCCCTTATAGAAATCCCAACTGGCATTATAGGCGCGCACATGATCCAGGCAGAACCAATGGAATTCGCGCAAGGAACGGTCCCGGGGCGCGCGATATTGGCCGGCTTCGGCGCAATCCGGCGCATCGCAAAGCCGCCCAGGGGGCGCTGCGTCATCCGGGGCATAGGCCTTGCGTCGTTTGCGCGCGAACATCAAGCGGTTATGGGGGCGGGCGCGCGAAGCCGCAAGGCAGAACAGGGCTTGGCAAAAAAGTCACAAGCGTGGACAAACGCGGCATGACCCAACGTGCGGACCGCATTCGGCTTTCCCTGGAAGCGCGCTTCCAGCCAGCTTTGCTCGACATCACTGATGATAGCGCCAGCCATGCCGGCCATGCCGGCGCCAGCCCAGGGGGCGAGACGCATTATTCGGTGCATATCGTCTCGGCGGGTTTTGCTGGGATGTCGCGCGTGGCGCGGTCCCGTGCGGTGCATGAGGCTTTGGCGGGGGAATTCGCGTCTGGGCTCCATGCGCTGGCGCTTAGGCTGCAAAGCCCGGAAGAGGCCGCGGGGTCTTAAAACGGCACGTTCAGCCGCGCGCCTGGCATTGGTTTTTGCAGCAGCCGGTCTTCCTGTGCCTGCATGGCGAAGCCTGAACCGCCAAGATGCGGTTGGGCGGGCGCCGGGTCTATGACCGTGGGGCTGAGCCGGGCGCGCGGCGCTTCGTTGAAGCCGCGCGGGGCTTCGATGTCCCGATTGGGAATGGGCGCGGGCCTCCCCGGCGGTTCCGGTGCGGTGACGGTCTTTTCGGCCTGACGTTGGCGGCGGCGTTGTTCGGGAGAAGCGCGGCGCGGGGGCGCGGCGGGGCGAGGTGCCGCCGGCGCAGCGTTCTGCGCCAAGGCCGCCCCCGCGCCCAGGGCGAGCAGCAGGCCAGTGAGCAGCGCGCGACGCCCCAGCATCAGCCAGCCACCGGCAAAGGACGCACACCGCGCGGGTCTTCCGGCGGGTTCAAGGCGGCGGCGGGCAGGGCGCGCGCTGCGCTATCGCGCCATGCCTTGAGCGCCCAATGGACGGAAGGGAAGGCAATCTCATCCCAGGGGATTTCGGACCAATGGAAGGAAGCCACTTCCAGGCTTTCCGGCCCGGCGGCAAATCCCGGTTCCGCGAAACGGGCGCGGAAAATCACCTGCACCTGGCCGAGCCGCGCGATGGAATAAACCGCGAGCACGCCATCAAGCGTGATCCGCACCCGGGCTTCTTCCCAGGCTTCGCGCGCGGCACCTTCTTCAACCGTTTCCCCCATTTCCATATAGCCAGCGGGGATGGTCCAGAAACCGGCGCGCGGTTCAATGGCGCGGCGGCAAAGCAGGATGTTCTCACCCTCCGCGATGACGCTGCCCACCACGACTTTCGGGTTTTCATAGGCGACATGCCCGCAATCGGGGCACATCAAGCGTTCTCGGTCATCGCCTGCGGGCGTTTGGCGAATAAAGCGGGTCATTGGGTCCGAAGCTGCGAATCCATGAGGAAACATATAGGGTCCCTAATCGCTGAATGCGACAAAAACCGGGCGGCGGCGCGAAGGCGGCGATTTCGCCCCGATCATCACAGTGTCTGGGAAAATGCCTGGCGCCCTTGCTGCTGAGGCGGCGTTTAACCTTTTCTTGATCCTTGCGGCGTTAACAAAGGGTCGTCGTCGCAAAGGATCAGCCTGATGATTAGCCTTCATAACGCCATGATGCATCGCCGTTTTGCCAATACTGGGCAGGAACAAGGGCAGAGTGCATCGGATGAGTATGGCGGGCAGGATGGGGTGTGGCTGGCCCCGATTGCGATTGCCGAAGTGGCGGCGCCGCCCCAAATTCCTTCACCAAGCGGCGACAGCGCTTGGTTGGCAGAGGATGCCTGGGCGGATGCCGTGCCGGTGGATGAATGGGCCGCACCGACCGAGGCAGATGCGCTGCCGATGGCGGATGATGCTGAAATCTCCATCGCCGCGGTCAGCAATGATCCTGGCTATACTGGCGGCATGCTCTGGGGGATGTTGGGCGATACGGGCGCCGTCCAGAATGTTTATGGCAGCCAAGCGAATGAGGCCTGGGCGGCGGGCGTGACGGGTTCCACCTCCAGCGTCGTGGGCGTGATTGACACGGGCATAGATTATACGCACCCCGATCTTTACCTGAATATCTGGCTCAATCAGCGCGAAATCCCAACCACGCTGCGCGCCAGCCTTTCCGATATTGATACTGATGGCTTGATCACCTTCCGCGATTTGAACGGCGCGGCCAATGCTTCCTATGTGATGGATTACAATCGCAATGGCCGCATTGATGCGGGTGATCTTCTGAATGACCGGCGTTGGGAAAACGGCCTGGATGATGATGGCGATGGCTATCGTGATGATCTGGTCGGCTGGGATTTCGCCAATAATGACAATGATCCCTTCGATGACCAGGGCCATGGAACGCATGTTGCCGGGACAATTGGCGCCATGGGTGGCAATGGGATTGGCGTGGCTGGTGTGAATTGGAACATTCAGATGGTGGCGTTGAAGTTTCTTTCCGCCTCTGGTTCCGGTTCCACGACCGGGGCGGTGAATTCAGTCAATTACTTCACCGATGCTGCTATCCGCGCAAATGGTGCTGAAGACTTCATTGCGACCAATAATTCCTGGGGTGGCGGCGGGTATTCTGCGTCATTGCATAACGCGATTGGGCGTGCGGCGCAGCAGGATATCCTGTTCATCGCCGCCGCGGGCAATTCCACCAGCAATAATGATGTACAGGCAAACTACCCGTCCAATTATTCGACAACGGCTGTTGCCGGCTATGATTCTGTGGTGGCTGTGGCTTCCTTGACCAATACGGGTGCCTTATCCTCCTTCTCCAGCTATGGCGCCACCACGGTGGATATCGCCGCGCCGGGTTCGGCGATTTATTCCACCCTGCCGGGCGGGCGTTATGGCACCTATAGCGGTACGTCCATGGCAACCCCGCATGTGACTGGTGCCGTGGCGCTTTATGCGGCCGAGAATCCCAATGCCACCGCAGCCGAGATTCGTGCAGCGCTTTTGGATAGCGCGGCGGCGACAACTTCCCTTGGTGGCAGGGTGGCCACGGGCGGGCGGCTTGATATTGATGCGCTGCTGGATACGGTGCCCACCGATCCCGCACCAACGGATGCGATCGCTGGGAATAATTCGACCACCGCTGCGCTTTCTGTCAGCACAGCACAGCTTTCGAACATTGACTTTGCGGGTGATCAGGATTGGTTCCGCGTCAATTTGACCGCGGGGTGGCGCTACAGTTTTGCGATGGATGCTGCTGGTGCTTCTTCGCTTGACTCCTATTTGCGCCTATTGAATTCCAACGGCCAGCAATTGGCTTTCAATGATGATGCCAGTGGCATGAATTCCCGCATATCCTTCACGGTCACGGCCAGCGGCACCTATTTCCTGAGTGCGCAGGGGGATGGCGCCTCCATTGGGGCTTACAGCCTTTCCATGACCGCGGTGGAGGCGGATCGCGTGCTGAATGGCACCACCCGTAATGACACCCTGAACGGCGCTTCCGGCAATGACAGCCTTTCCGGCTTGGCCGGCAATGACCGCCTGGTTGGCTTCGCCGGTAATGATACGCTTTCAGGCCTGACCGGTAACGACACGCTGGATGGTGGCACAGGCAATGACCTGCTGATTGGCGGCGTTGGGCGCGATATGCTGACCGGCGGCGGGGGAGTTGATCTGTTCCGCTTCCTGACGTTGGCCGATAGCGCGGTGGGGTCCAGCCGTGACATCATCACTGACTTCAGCCGCGCCGATGGGGACCGCATAGATTTGGCCACGATTGACGCGAGTACACGCATTGCCGGTGACCAAGCGTTCAGCTTCATTGGCGGTGCAGGCTTCAGCCGTGTTGCGGGGCAATTGCGTTTCGCGGGTGGCGTGTTACAGGCCGATGTGAATGGCGATGCGCGGGCGGATATGGAAATCGCTGTTCAGGGCGTTTCGGGGCTTTTGACCGCGGATTTCATCCTGTAGCGCTTGATCCGCAGTTTGGAACTTTGCCCATTTAGGCAGCTTTACAAGTAGCGGCCATGGCCCGTCCGGGCTGTGGCCATTGCCTTATTCCCGGTGGATTGAGTAAATTCCGCTTCTCCGCCAGCCCCCGCATCCTTATTGTAAATTAAGCGTTGTATTCTATAACCCATTCTAACCCGATGGTTGAAAGCGGGTTGTGCCGGGGCCGCCGTTGCATAATGCGGTTTGGTGCCTATGAATGCGGTGGGTTGCGGATCAGGAGGGGCGTAATATGTGCATCAGCCGGAATTGAAGTCAGCGATGGCGCGCAAGGCGCAAGCCTCACCTGTTTATGCCGTTATGGGGGAAATGAAGGGCGCGCTCGCCCTACTTTTTGCGGTGGGCTTCATCGTCAATCTGCTGCAATTGACCGGCTCAGTCTACATGATGCAGGTCTATGATCGTGTGCTGGCAAGCCAAAGTGAGGCTACGCTGCTGGCGCTGACGCTGATTTCCCTTTTTCTGATCGCGATTTATGGCGTGCTGGAAGGCTGCCGCAGTTTCGCATTGATTGGGCTTGGCCGCTTGATTGACCGGCGCCTGTCATCCAAGGTGTTTGAGGCGCTTTTTGTCCAAGGCAGCTTGCGTGGCAGTGACCGGGTGGGGGCGCAGCCACTGCGTGATCTGGAACAGGTGCGTTCCTTTATTTCCACCACGGGGCTGACCACATCGCTTGATGCGCCGTGGATCCCGGTGTTTTTGCTTATTCTTTATGTCATCCATCCATGGTTTGCTGCCTTTGGTACCATTGCTGTGCTGATGGTCATTGGTAGCGCGGTGATGCAGGCTTTTCTTTCGACGAAGAAGCTGGCCGAAGCTTCCAATACCAATGTTCAGGCCTATGCATTCGTGGAAGCTAGCATTCGCAATGCTGAAACCGCGGAAGCCATGGGAATGCGACCAGGTGTTTGGCGGCGCTGGCAGCAGCGGCATTTGGCCATGCTGAATCAGCAGCAAACCGCAAGCCAGATCGCCGGCGGCTTTTCAGCGGTGATCCGCTTTTTGCAATTGGCACTGACAGGCGTGCTGACGCTGGGGCTTGGCGCGCTGCTGGTGATTGAACAATCCATCACGCCGGGTGCAATGATTGTGGCGACCTTCATTCTGGCCCGGGCCTTGGCACCCAGCATGCAGGTGGTTGCGCTGTGGCAGCAGGCGATGAATGCGCGCGCGGCGCATCGGCGCCTTTGTGATTTTCTGGCCGTCGCGCCCGCAGACAAGCAAGGCATGACGTTGCCTGTACCGATAGGTGCGCTGAGCGTTGAAAGCCTGCTGTTGGCCGTGCCCGGCACCGATAGCATGGTGCTGCGCGGCGTTAGCTTTGCCTTGCAGCCGGGCGAATCGCTCGCGGTGATTGGGCCAAGCGCGGCCGGCAAAAGCAGCCTGGCGCGGGCATTGCTGGGCATTTGGCCGCCGCGCACGGGCGCGGTGCGCCTGGACGGCGCCGATATGGCGCGCATGCCGCGTGATCAGGTGGGCCAGCATCTGGGCTATCTGCCGCAGGATGTCGAATTGTTTGAAGGAACTGTGGCCGAGAACATCGCCCGTCTTGGTGAGGTGGATGCCGAGAAGGTTGTTGCCGCCGCCAAGGATGCCGGGCTGCATGATCTTATCCTGCATCTGCCGGAAGGATATGACACGCCACTTGGCCCCGGTGGGCGTGGGCTTTCACCTGGCCAACGCCAGCGCATTGGGCTGGCGCGCGCGCTTTACGGCGGACCGAAGCTGGTGGTGCTGGATGAACCCAATTCAAACCTGGATAGCGATGGCGAAGCCGCACTGGGCGCAGCGCTGGGCCGGTTGCGTCAGGCGGGGGTAACCACTGTCATTATCACGCATCGCGCCAATATCCTGGCCGCGGTAGATAAGATCCTGCTGCTGCGCGCGGGCGCGGTTGAAGCCTTTGGCCGGCGCGATGAAATTCTGCCGCGCCTGACCCGCCCGGCCCAGCCGCCGCGCCCCATCACGGCCATCGCCAATAGCTGAGGATAAGGGCCATGGATCAGAACAAGCCCATGCTTGATGAAGATGCTACGGCGCCAAAAGCGCCGATCTGGCGGCCATTACGCCTTGCGCTTTTCACTATACTCTTCGGGGTGGGTGGTGTTTTCGGCTGGGGCGCCTTCGCCATGATAGACAGTGCCGTGGTCGCCCCTGGCACGCTGATGGTGGAAGGCAATCGCCGGAACGTACAGCATCTGGAAGGTGGTATCGTGGGTGATGTGTTGGTGCGGGACGGTACCATGGTTGCCGCCGGCCAGCCGCTGATCCGGCTGGATGATACGCGCGTGCGCGCCGGGCTGAATGTGGTGCTGGATGAAACCGACCGTGTACGCGCCCGAATAGCGGTATTGGCTGCGGAACGAGAGGATGCGCCCGCGCCAGCTTTCCCGCCGCAACTTGTAGCGCGACGGACAGAAGCAAAGGTGGCGGAGATCATGGCCGTTCAGGGCGATGAATTCATCGCCCGGCGCAACTCTCTTCAAGGCCAGATGGAAATCCTGGCCCAACGCGCTTTGCAACTGCAAAAGCAAATAGACGGGCTGAATGTCCGTATCGAATCCAATGATCGGCAGCTTGCGCTGGTGCGCCAGGAAATCTTGGGCGTGGAAGGGCTGGTGCGGATGGGATTGGAACGCCTGCCGCGCCTGCTTTCCCTGCAAAGGGATGAAGCGCGGCTGATTGGCGAAAGGGGTGAGGCGATTGAAAATGTCGCGCGCACCCAACAGGCGGTTGGGGAGGCTGAAATGCAGCGGGCACAATTGCTGCGCAGCCGCCAGGAAGAAAACGCCAAGGAATTACGCGAATTGCAGGGCCGGTTGCTGGAATTGCGCGAACGCGAAATCAGCGCGAATGATCAGCTCATGCGTCTCACGATAGATGCGCCCGAAGGCGGCATGGTGATGGATTTGCGGTATACGACGCGCGGCGGCGTCATCGCGCCTGGTTCTCAGGTTGCTTCTATTGTACCGCAGGAAGAAAGATTGGTGGTTGAAGCGCAGATCACGCCGGTGGATGTGGATACGGTGCGCATCGGCATGCCGGCTTCCATCCGGCTTTCCCACGCCGCGGCAAGTACCACACCGATATTGCAAGGCGCGGTGGAGCGTATTTCCCCCGATCGCATGACAGATCAACGCACAGGTCAGCCTTATTTCGTCGCGCGTATCGCCATCTCGGCCGATGAATTGACCAAGCATGGGCCTTTGCGTCTGCAGCCGGGGATGCAGGCGGAAGTGCTGATCCGGCGCGGGGAAAGGTCCTTTGCGTCCTATCTGGCGCGGCCGCTTGCCGATCGCTTCGCCAAATCCATTCGTGAATTCTAGTTGATACGCGCGCATGCTAGAAAATATGCGGCGCTATTCGGTGATTTGGTTTTCCAACCGGTGATCAGGAAGCCAAGCTAATGGCTTGTAAGGAGTAAAATGTTCTTCCGCCGCATTCTGGGTGTTTTTGCGCTCTGCCTGCTTGGTCTTGCTTCAGCCCCGATGCCAGCGCTGGCGCAGCAGGGTGATCCTTCCTTCAGCCTGGTCAATCGCTCCGGCCGATTGATTTTTGAGGTGTATGCATCCCTCGCCACCGATCAGGATTGGGGCCGGGATCGCTTGGGTGATGTAGCGCTGCCGAATGGGCGGAATTTCACGCTGCGCTTGCCGCAAGGCCCCTGCCGTTGGGATTTGCGCGTGGTTTATGAACGCGCGGGCGGCCCTTCTGAGGAAAAGCGTAACATCAACCTCTGCACCGTGACGGAAGTGGTGTTTGATGGTCGCCAAATCGGGCAGGCGCAGCGCCAGCAGCCCGCCCCGCAGCAGCGTGGCGCCCCCAGCGGGCCAACCGGCAATCCTTCCTTCAACCTGGTCAATCAATCACGCGTGACCGTGATGGAAGCCTATGTGTCGCTTTCAACTGAGCAGGAATGGGGGCCGGATCGGCTGGGCAATGACACAGTGGCGCCGGGGCGTAACTTCGCCATCCGCCTGCCGGAAGGCCCGTGTCTGCATGATGTGCGCTTTGTCTATGAAAATGGTCAGTCAGACGAACGTCGCGGCGTAAATCTCTGCGACGTCACCAACCTGGTTTTGCCCTTGCAGCGCCAATAGGCGCGGCAGGGTTCATCCAGGCAGGCTCACATCCAGATTAAGGGCGGCATCGCAATGCGCGGTGGCGCCCGGTGGTAACACCAGGGTGCATTCGCGTTCTTCAATCAACGCCGGTCCCTGCACGCTTTCACCGGGGCGGAGCGCAAGCCGGTTCAGTACGGGCGTTTCAACATAGGCGCCGCCAAACCAGGCGCGGCGCGTGCCACGTTGCAAAGCCCCGTCCGCAGCAGCACTTTGCCGCGTGAGGTCCACTACGGGGCGCGGCCCGGCGACAATCACCTGCCAGGATACGCATTCAACCGGTAGCGCTGGTTCCGTGCGGCCATAAAGCGCCAGATAGGCGGCTTCGAATTTTGCGCGCAGCATGACTGTATCGCCGCGTATGATGGCGTCCTCCGGGATTTCCGCTTCCACCTGAAACCCCTGCCAGGCATAGCGCATGGCGCCAAGGATGCGCGCTGTTGCAGCTTCTGGCGCAACACCTGCTGCCGCTGCCAGGGCCTTGCCTTGGGTGGTCATGGTGCCCGTGATCTCTCGCAGTTTGGCGAAATCCAAGGCCGCCAGCGGTGCCACCCAGCCCTGCACGCAGGCGAAGGAAATCGGCGCGGCGAGGAAACCAAAGGCCGAGGCAACGCCTGCGCCCAAAGGTACGATGATGCGGCGAAGGCCAAGCTTCATGCCGATATGGCAGGCATGCACCGGGCCGGCGCCACCAATCGGCACCATGGCATAGGCATCAATGCGTTTGGCTTTCTCCAAGGCATGGATCGCCGCTGCCTGCGCCATATTGCCATTGACGGTTTCATGAATGGCCCAGGCGGCTTCTGGCACGGAAAGGCCAAGCGGCTTACCGATATGCTCTGCCAGCGCTGCCTCTGCTGCCGCGACATTCAGCTTCATCGCGCCACCCAGGAAGCTTTCAGCGCCCAGATAACCCAGCACCAGATCCGCATCCGTCACCGTGGGGCGCGCGCCACCAAGCCCGTAGCAGGCGGGGCCGGGGTCGGAACTCGCACTTTCCGGGCCCACGCGCACCAGGCCGAGGCGATCCACCCGCGCAATGGAACCGCCGCCAGCGCCGATTTCGATCATGTCAATGACCGGCACCTTGAGGGGCAATCCGCTGCCCTTGCGGAAGCGATCGACGCGCGCGACTTCGAAATCAAGGCTGCGCTGCGCTTCGCCATTGTCAATCAACGCAGCCTTGGCGGTGGTGCCGCCCATGTCAAAGCAAAGGATATCGCGCGCGCCGGCAGCGGCACCGTAAATGCCAGTGGCCTCAACACCGCCTGCCGGGCCCGATTGCACCAGGCGGATCGGGTGACGCGCGGCGGTTTCTTCGGCGACGGTGCCGCCATCAGACAGCATCAGGAAAAGCGGGCCAGTCAGGCCAAAGCCGCGCAAGCCATCGCTTAAGCAGCGCAGATAGCGTTCAAATAATGGCTGGACATAGGCGTTGCAAACGGTGGTGGAGGCGCGTTCATATTCGCCGATTTCAGGCACGATTTCGGAAGAAAGGCATATTGTCAATTCGGGCGCTTCTTCCGACAAAATCTCGCGCATGCGCAGTTCATGCGCGGGGTTGCGGAAGGCATGCAGGAAACAGACAGCAACCGCCTTGGCCCCGGCAGCGCGCAGTGCCCGTACCGCTTCGCGCGCGCTGACTTCATCAAGTGCTTCCCGCACGGTTCCATCAGGCAGTAGGCGTTCCGCGACCCCAAGCCGGCGATGGCGCGGCACCAGCGGTTCCGGCACGCGCATGAAAAGATCATAGGTATCGTGGCGGAGTTCCGTGCCAATCTCTAGGATATCGCGAAAACCCTTGGTGGTGATCAGGCCCGTCGGCACGCCGCGTCTTTCGATCAGCGCATTGGCGACCAGCGTGGTACCGTGAATGACATGGCGCACCTCATCTGCTTTTGCGCCAGTCCGTGCCAGCAGATCGCGCACGCCTTCAAGCACCGCTTCTTCCGGCGCATGAGGCGTGGTGAGAACCTTGCCATTGAAAATCCGCCCATCACGCGAATCGAGCATGACCAAATCAGTGAAGGTGCCGCCAATATCAACACCAATGCGCCAGGGTGCGGGGTTCATGGCGTCACGTAGCCTTCCTTGATATCACGGGCGATGGCGGTGGGATCACGTTCCGCGACCGGCCTCATGCCGCCGCCGCCTGGTGTTTCATAGGTAATGACATCGCCTGGTTGCAGCACGATGCGCGCCTTGGCGGCGACAGGCTTGCCATTCACCAAATCGCGCCCGCCGCGCCCAGGCGCGCCGCCCAATATGCCGCGCGGCGGGTGCTGCACGCGTTCATGGCGATAGGTCGCCGTCACGGGTTTCTCGCCCACCACTTCGAAGGACAAGCGTTGAGATAGCCCGCCGCGGGTGCGCCCGGCGCCGCCGGAATTGGGGATGAGTTCTTTTTCTGTCATCAGCATGGGAACAGCGTTTTCAAACTGCTCGACCGCTTGTGTCGCGACATTGGATGGGAAGGAAAGGCAGGCCGCGCCATCATGCTGGGGTGCGGCGCCATGGCCGCCATTCATGAAAAACATGCGCACATAGCGGCGGCCTTCGGCATTCTCTCCAGTAAAATACACATTCCAAAGCGGGCTACCGCTTTCTGCAATCACGCGATCCGGAATGAGTTTCGCGAGTGCCGCCAGCACCAGCATGGGCAAATAATGGCCCGTGAGGTGCCGGCCCCACACCGGCGCCGGACGGCGTGGATTCACAATGGAACCCTCCGGCGCAATGAAGGTGATGGGCCGGAAGGACCCATCATTATTCGGCGTGGCGGGATCAAAGGCGCATTTCACGGCGTAATTGGAATAGGCGCGGGTGAAATTGAGCGGTGCATTCACTGGCCGCGCAATCTGCCCATCCGTGCCGGTGAAATCCAACGTCAAATCACTGCCCTTGATGGTCAGTTTCAGGCGAATGGTGACGGGGTGTTCAAAGCCATCGGCGGTGACTTCATCTTCCACCACGCCATCCGGGGCGGCGGCAATGGCATCACGCATGGCGCGTTCGGAACGGGTGAAGATTTCGCCGGCCAGCGCATCCAGATCATCAATGCCTTCTTCGGCCATGATGCGCGCCAGACGCTTTTCGGCCTGTTCGTAAGCCGCGAATTGCGCGCGGATATCGCCGAGCGTTTCATCAGGTTGG